>SYLK01000189.1 GCA_005809115.1 Planctomyces sp.
AACGCCGTTAAGGATTTTTCACGCGGAAGACGTTCGAAAACCCCCTCATCCGGCCTGTCGGCCACCTTCTCCCCCGAGTACAGGGGAGAAGGGACTAACAGGCCCTCAGTGATTCGCCATCCGGGCGTGGAACGATTAACCTGATTCCGGTGCCGGTGAACATTCTGAGTCCTCACGGACATTCTTGAGTTGCCCAGTCAGGGCGCTGCCAGGGAGCCTCACGATGCGAAGCCTGATCCTGTCCATCCTGATGTGCGGAGTGATCGCTCAGTCGACCGTGGCCCAGGAGGCTCCGCTGGGAATGATCCCGGCTTCGGCAGCTGTAGTCATTCGGCTTCAGGCACCTGAGACAGCTGCGGGAGACCTGAGGGCATTCCTCAACAAGGTTCAGCCGGGAATCGGCGATCTGGCAGGAGCGCAGCTGCCGTCGGCCCTGGGACAGATGATCTCAAACCCGGCGCTGGCGGGAGTTGATCAGTCGCGAGACTGGTATTTTGCTGTGTTCGTCGATGGCCTGGGTCCCCCGGAAAACGTGCTGCTGCTGCCCGCCGCCGATGTCGCTGAGCTTAAGAAGGCGATGGGACCCGAGTATGAGTTCGTCGAAAAGGACGGCTGGCTGGCCTGTTCCACGGAGGACCGGTACCACGACGCGTTCGAGCAGTGTGTCAGCGGTGCTGTGGAGTCCATCGCGGCGAGAATCGATGAGCGCACCACGTCGGCACTGATGTCAGGTCACCTCGGCGTCGTGGTCAATGCCGCGGTGCTCAGGGAGTCTTTTGCCGAGGAGCTGGATTCTGCCGAGGAGCGGCTGGAGGGTCTGATTCAGATAATTGCTCAGCAGCTCAGGAATGCCAGCCCGGGCATGGACATGGATTATGTCTTTGACATCTATCGCGATGCCGGAAAGTTCCTGCTGCAGGGAGTGCGGGATTCCACCTCAATGGCGCTCTCCGTTAAAGTCACCGACAGCACCCTGCAGATCGAACATCTGCTGTCCGTGACGGCCGACACCGCAACCGATGCCTTTTTTCAGACTCAGCCGGTCAATGATCTGGCCCGGCTGACGACCGTTCCGGAGGGAATGGCAGGGTACGTGGCGATCCATGGAAATCCGCTCGTCCTGCTCGACTGGTCGGAACGGCTCGTGTCGCGGATGCTGAGTGACGAAGAGCAGCAGGAGAAAATGGCAAAGTCCATCGCAATCATGCGGCAGGCTAAATTTGGTGCGATCGCCGGAGGCGGGGATCTGCTGCCGGACAAAGACCCTGCCCTGAGATACTATGCGGTGAGCGAGATCAGTCCGCCATCCGTCATGGCCGAGACCATGCAGCTGTTTGCCACAGGGATCGACTATGACATCGCCGGAATTCAGGTCAGTTCGACTCTGCAGACCGATGCCGAATCGATCGATGGTCAGTCGATCAGCATCTTTCAGATGGAACAGACGATCCCCCCGGAACTTGATCCGACGGGAATGCAGAAAGCTCTCAACGAGAAACTCTATGGGACCGACGGCATTGTGCAGCGGATCGCGCTGAAGGATGATCTCGTGCTGCAGACGATGGGAGGCGGCACAGAGTCCATGAAACGGCTGCTGACGTCCACGGGCTGGTCAGATCCGAAACTGCTGGAAGCACGTGCCCGTCAGCACGAACAGGCCAACCTGCTGATTCTGGTGGATGTGCCCAACAGCGTCCTGAAGTTCGCGAAGCTCATCCTGGGAACCGGTGCGGTCCCCGTCCCGGTGCAGCCGGAACAACTGGACGACTTAGTGATTTCCCCCAGCTACGCGGGTTTTTCGCTGGCCGTGGAGAAGCAGCGACTCAGCGCTCGCACCAGCATTCCACTGGAGACCTTCCAGGGTTTCGTGCAGATCGGCCAGTTCATCCAGCAGCTGACGGGCCAGGCCCGGTAGACGCGATTCGTGCGGCTGTGGAACTGAGACGGATCGGCACAGTGCAGTCACAGTAGCGCGGCGAGGAGCGCCGCCGACAGCAGACCGAAATAGATCAGCGGAAAGCCGACGCGGCTGCAGCGGTCAATTCGGTCGCCACGCCGGGAGTGACCGTTCTTATCCGCCGCACCGACGATCAGGTTGATGACAACCGTGGCGGCCATGACGATGAAACTGATATTCACAAAACCATTCAGCAAAGTCAGATAAGAGATCTTCGGCATCATGTCGCCCAGCACGATCTGGTAAGTCACTGCGGTCAGAATTCCGACGAATGACACGCTCATCCGGTCACCGAGCGACGAGCGGTCCATCCAGAACACTGACCAGGACAGCATCACGATCACCACCAGGGGGATCACGACTAAACGCACCATAAACCAGGGCTGTCGCTTCACATCGACGGTCAGTACGAACGCGGAGGCAACACCCCGTCGGCCTGCGTGCGGTGCTTCCAGCGTGCGGGTTGAGTATGCCACATCGCTGAGTGTCCACTGAGGAATGCTGATCTGCGATTTCGCCTGTCCGGCGGCCATCTGTTCGGCGACAAGTGTGACATCATTCGCATCGAAGCCAAAGACTTCGAAGACCGCTTCCAGACGCTGAGTGTCGAAAGGCGTACTCCGCAGGTTGAGGGCGACTCCTGCGATCGCACTGATCTTCCGAATCAGAGTGCAGTTTCCGTCAGATTCGATGAGAAGCGTGATTGCAGGGCTGGCGTGATGGTCTGATGCGCCTGCCAGCACCAGCTGGGGAAACCACGCCGACGACAACTCGCTGCACTGACTGGCACCCTGATACACCTTCGTCGATATCCCTGCCGTTGCCGGATCAAATGCCTGCCGCTGATCCACCCATTTGAGTGTCAGAATCCCGGTAAACTCAAATCTCTCGTTTTCCTCATCAATCGCGCTGATATCCAGCAGTTGAAATGCCGCGCGCACGTTCACAATGCCGTCGCGGCGAGGTGGCGCAAGAAGCTCTGACACAACAGGGCCGGGCTCCCGCTGTCCTGCGAAAAAACCCGTCAGGAATGACCTGACAGGGTCGTCGGTCCTGGTTTGGTCAGAAGCTCCGGGGATGCTCTTCGGGACGGTGTGTCCAGAAGTGATGGCCGCGTCCTGCCGGACAATCGGCTCAGCGCAAAAAATCGTCTGGCAGGTCACGCCGGCCAGGAGCATGAAGACGCAGAATGCCAGCGGAGTTCTCATGGGGTACCCTGGTAGCTGCCTGCCCGGGAAGACCGCCGTGAGCAGTTCCGCGCGGCCTTTGCGGTTATGGGCTGACGCGTGCTCGATCGCTCCTGCCCGAAGGCACCCGCCTCGGAGCTTTTCGAGGAACTGACCATGACGATGACCATGACGATGACATTCATTTCGTTCTTCCGAGGAACCGGGTCATGAATCAAGCCGGGTGTCGGCATGCGATTCATGACGGCTGTTCGCCCGCCACCATGACCATCCAGCCAACGTGGAACCGGTCAGTCACCATGCCATAACACGGAGACCAGAACGTCGGCCCCAGAGGCATCTGGACACTGCCTCCCGCGGCCAGGGCGTTGAATGCCTTATGGGCTTCGGCCTCCGTCGGCAGCGCGAGAGCCAGACGAAATCCGTCAAAACGCGACTTGTCGTCGCATCCGTCCGATGCCATCAGACAGGCGTCGCCGACACGAAATGACGCGTGCATGACTTTGGACTCAAAGCCCGCCTGCAGCATCCCCGGCGGAGTCGGTTCGGGACTCTCGTTGAAACGCATGATCATGTCGATGTGCGCACCGAGAGCCTCACGATAGAAGTTCAGTGCTTCCTCGCAGCGGCCGGAAAAGAAGAGGTACGGTGTGATGATGGGACTGCTCATAAATCCCCTTTCGAGTCAGTCTGGCCGGGAGATTTTCCCATCGCCAGCGCGAAAATCGCAGGCTGTCTCAGTCCCAGCGCAACCCACATGACGACGCCCATGATGATCGGAAACCACCATGGATCGCCGACTCGTAAGTGCGTCCAGACAGCTCCGCCGAGATAGGCCGTCACCAGGATCGCGCCGAGGAAGGAGGTTCGCGGAATCAGGAAGAGCATCGTGACCGCGATCTCAATGACGCCGAGCGTCGGGGAGAGACCGGCCGGGATGCCCAGGTGATCGAACATCTCCTTCTTACCGGGCCAGTCAACAAACTTGGGGATCCCGCTGGCTCCGATCAGGAAGAGGCCGACCAGACCGGTCAGGGCCCAGCCGGTGATACGTCGTGCTTTTGAGGGCATCTGGTTTCTCCATGTGATGTTGTCGAGGCTTTGTGGCTGCCGGTCGAACGAGACTGACATCGTTCGGATTTCATCCCTCAGTCGAACGGCGCAATCGCCGGTCGACAACAGTCGCAGAAACTCCTGAGAATGGTAGTCCGCCAGACCGCGTTCTGCCAGGATCGTCTCGATCAGGATCAGCCCCGGCCTCCGGCCCGTATTACCAGACCCGACGAACTTCTTCGGAGAGCAGTTCGCCGTGTTTCAGACGTGGTTGACTGTGAACGATGAAGGCGACGCGAAGTGTCTGAAGTCCGGCCAGTGGTATGACCTCATGCAAGGGATGGGTGCCTGTCCCGGTTTTGTCAAAGCCTCTTACGTGAAAGGCATCGTGCCATTGTGGACGGGTGATCAGGGAGGGTGACACGCACCGGCATGTTCGCGGCACCGCGTCAGCTTCTGTCCGATCCCTGATTCTCCGGGGCAGGTCCTGTGCTCCCGATCGGTTATAAGACAAGCACATACGAAGCGCAATGTGAGTCCCGGCGGGGCGGTCGCACATTCCTTCATCACTGAGGACTGTTGTCTGAACCGGACCTGGCCCGACGACCGGCCTGATTTCATGCGTCAAGTTGCCGGGTCTTCGCGCAGAGAGTGGAAAATACCCGGATTCCGGGTTCGTGAATTTCAGCAAATCGTGAATCCGCCCTGTTGAAACGAGGCAGCGCAGGCTTTAGCCTCAATTGCGCACAGCCCAGGACCGCAGCGTGGTGGATGCGCGGGGGTTATCATTAGTCACCCTACAGTCGGAGGTTGCGGCGGTTGATCCGGTCCGCGATGGGGCCTGTGGAGCATGACCGAGCCGTGTTTCGGCCGAAAAATGCCAGCTCGGGATGGAGTATCCCTGGCAGCACCGGCCTGGGACCGATACCGGAGCGGCGGTATTCATCGTTTATTTGAGCGGCAGAGGAGCGAAAACAATTTTTGCCGGGACGCGTGACAGACAGCGGCGGCGAACGAGTTCCTCGTCAGACACGAACAGATGCTGTTCTCGCCAGCAGTCCTGAAGTGCGCGGGTATGGGCCGTCACGACCCGGATGGCTGTCGTCAGCAGTTCGCGACCCGGCCAGTGACTGGCCACATGAAACCAGATGCGGCGATGAGTGGCCTTGACCAGTGCGCCCACTTTGAACAAGCGTACGCGAGCCGTTCCGACTTCCATCGTCGAGAGTTCCTTCAGCATGGCCTTTTCGTCCGATGGGGTATCTGTCGAAACGTGCTTCCTCGCCTCTCGGCTGGCTTCTCGAAACAGCGCATACAGCAGATATGCCAGCATGTGAACAATCAGCTTGTGACTGTTCGCGAGGAAACGAGGAGAGCTCAGGCGATCCATGTGCAGGCCATTCTTCAGTTCGCCGATCGGACGTTCAGGCACATTGCCTCGCTGGGTGTAATAGCCGTGATAAATGTCCTTCGCAAAGCCGTTCAGATTGGTCACCACGAAACGCACATTGGCCGTTGGATTCATGCCGCCCTGCTTTGTGAACTCCACCTTGGTGATGATCCGACGTGCGTGCGGCCACGAACCGGCCTGATAGTCGTCGAACGTATGAAACAGCTGAAATCCGCTGCGGCCTGTCATCCACCACAGCTGCTTTGCGTTCTCTTCCAGTTCGAGTTCCGCCACGCGACGTTTGAGCGTTTCGTTCGTGGCGTAGCCGAACGCATATTGAAACCCTTCAGACTCGCAGTAGTCATACATCTCCGGCCCACCGACTCCGCTGTCACCTCGCACAAGGATCGTCAGATCGGGCCAGTGCTGACGCAGTCGGTCAACAATCTGCCTGAGCATGTCAACTGCTCCGCAACCGGCATGGACCGTGCCGGGGCGAAGCCACGCAGCCAGCGGCATGCCGGTGTCCCCTTCGAAGATCATCATCGGAAAATATTGACGCTGGTCATAGTAGCCATGCCAGAATGTCAGTTGCTGCTGGCCATGCACGGCATCATCAGTCGGATCGAGATCGATGATGACGCGATCAGGCTGCTGCTGCCGGGTGCGTACGAAGGCGTCAATCAGAAACTCATTGAGTCCTGTGATACGTTCGATCTGAGCGCGTCGAACTTCGAAGATGACGTCGCGTTCTTCGAGCGGCTTCCGGGCTTCGCGTCGAGTGAAGGCGTGCTGAAACCGATTGATGGTGGATCCACTGGCGAGTGGTTGTTCATCGCATCCGGGATCCACTCCGACAAGCGTCTTGAAGAGCGGGTCGTACCGCAGCTGTTGAGCATCATTGCCATCGGGATAGCCCGCAAGAATCTGATAGACCTGCTGCCGCAGAATCTGCTCGGCAGTGTGCGTGACCAACAGCTGCGTCCTTGGATCCGGCAGACGACTGGCCGCTTCCGCGAGAATTCCGAGCTCTCGATCAAGCTGAGCGATCGGCAACAGTCCGGTGTCGGACACGATTCCTTCTCCCTCAAAATCCAGCGTGACCTGCTGCCGCCCGACTTCAAACAACTCCAGTTGCGTGGTACACTCTGTTTCAGCCATCTGACGCCTCCCGTGCGATGTTAAGTGATGATGTCACAACCACTTAGTACGCTCGTGGAGGCGTTAGTGTTGGAGCGGGGTGCGCAATTGAGGCTAACTGCCTTTCTGAAAGGAAATGTTCTTCAAACATTTCCCAAAAAAGCAGCTGGCGCAGTCCTGATGTTCTTTATTTTTCAGGGGCTACTTACCAGGCGGCGGGACACCCTGTCGACACCACGCGACTCACGCAGGTCGTGTCAGGGGCTCAGCCCTGGTCCGGAGGAAGGTCCGCGGCGGGCCGGTGGCGGCCGGCCGCCTGCTCGGCGGCATGGGCGGCGCTGGTCCAGCGCGCCACCTCGTCCTTCTGATTCCGCGACTCGAAATGCCGCACGAGCTTCCACCGCACGTCGGCGTTGTGTGGCTCGGCCGCGGCCTGGCGGACGAGTTCGCTGACCAGCCTTTCCTCCGCAACCAGCCTCCGGCTCTCCCGCTGATGGTGTGCGGCGAGATCCGGTTTATCAAGTCGCAGATACGCCTCGGCCAGCTTGAAGTGTGCCACATCGTTTGCAGGCTGAACGTCCAGAACCCTTACCAGATCGTCGCGCGCAGACTGAGTGTCGCCGCGGTCGAGCTGCAGCAGACCGCGGTACAATCTCGCCGCGACATTACCCGGTTGCCGGGCCAGCACCTTTTCTGCTGCCGCCAGCGCCTCTTCCGGCTTGTCCTCCCAGCGTAACAGCGTCACCTGGCGGACTTCGTCCCGCTCGTTGGCGCTCGGGCTCTGCAACACGAGGTCCAGTTGCACGCGTGCTGCCGCGAAATCTCCGGTTTCCGTCAGCAGGTCGGCCAGATCGCGGCGGATGTCGATCGGATCCGGCGGCGTGCGGTCCAGCGCCTGGCGGTTGTCGTTGATCGCCTCGACAACCTGTTGCCAGTCCCGATGAATCACTCCCCGTACGCGCCACGGGAAATAGTCTCGTGGAGCGACTTCGATCAGGCGATCGCAGTAATCGAGCGCCGCAGATTCGTCTCCCTGCTGGTAACAGAGCGAGATGAGCGGTCGCAGGACGGCCGGCTCCTCCGGACCGGGCCGCAGTGCTGCGCGGAGCGCTTCGCTGGCCAGCAGCCGCTGATCACTCCGCAGCGCAAATTCCGCCAGAGCGATCAGCTCGGTCGGGGCGCACGCCGACGCTTCGACCTGTCCCAGTGAACCGAGCGCTTCGATCCACAGACGCTGACGTGCGAATGCCTGTGTCAGCAACAATTGCGCACGCGGTGCAGAACCTCTCGAGACGTCCAGTGATCTCTGGAAGAAGACTTCGGCACGCGCCGGGTCCCGTTGCAGCAGGGCCTCCCCCCGAAGCAGCAGGTCGTCCGGGTCCTCGCGGAACAGGTAATATCCCACACCGGCCGCACAGGCCGCCAGCATGAAGGCGACGATCCGCCGGTTGCGGGGCGCCGGCCCCTTGTGCCGAGGATGAACCGGGCGATCACGGCGTTTGCCCGTGGCCTTCGATGAGTTCATGTGTGCACCGGCTTGATAATCCCGTAAATCTCTCGACCTTGCCCCCCGGCCAGCGAACCGTCATTGCCACAGCCTCGGGGTCAGGCAACGCAAACAGCAGCCGCGGATCGCTGCTCGAAAGATACCCACCACCTCCGCGCCGCCACTGGGTTCGCGGGCGGCCTTCCTGTTCCAGGCTGACTGTGGCTCCAACGGCATCTCGGTTCACCGTATCCCCGCGCAACTGAACCCGCACCCAGTTCCGAGCCGGGCGGCGGTTTCTCAGAATCACCACGGGTTCGTTCAGGTGCGTGATGACAATGTCCATCCCGCCGTCGTTGTCCAAATCGCCCACCGCCGCGCCGCGGGCGGCGTGTACGGTGCTGAAATACGGTCCGGCCTGTGCGGTCGAATCGGTGAATCGACCGGCTCCTTCGTTCCGGTACACAAACGACGGCTGCAGAAAAGGGGAAGCCCCGGTCGAATACCAGACGTGGCCGTTGCAGACGAACAGGTCCTGCCAGCCATCCCCATCAAAATCCGCGAATCCCGCGCCCCAGCCGACCATCAGGCGGGACTGTCCGCCGAGTCCGGCACTTCGCGTGGCGTGTGTGAAGGCCCCGCCCCCCAGACCGAGATACAGCGAATTGTCTTCCATCTGGAAGTTCGTGACCCACAGGTCGGGCAGCCCATTCCCGTCGGCATCGCCCACATCGGCGCCCATGCTCCCCTGATTCTTGCCGATGTCGTCGGTCGCCACGGCGGATTCCAGTCCCGCTTCGCGCAGCGGGAGTTGTGGTCCCCCCAGATAGAGATGGTTTTCCGTCGTGTCATTGGCGACGTAGAAGTCGATCCAGTCGTCGCCGTTCAGATCGGCCGCGACTACGCCCAGCCCCTTGCCGTCATTGCGGAGGCCGGCGGCGGTGGTCACGTCATTGAACCGCCCGGTCCCGGAATTCCGAAACAACCTGTCCTGCGCACCGGCGAACGGTGCTGGCCCGCACACATCACGCACCTGCGCCGTGCGGTCGCCGCACCACATGTCCATGTCCCGGCCGGCGTCCCAGTCGAGGTATCCGACGACGTACAGGTCCAGCCAGCCATCTCGATCGTAATCGGCCCAGGCAGCCGCCGAACTCCATTTTTCCATGCGAAGTCCGGATGTCTCCGTGTGATCCGCAAAGGTGCCATTTCGCTGATTACGGAACAATCGCGACTGGCCGTAATACGTGACGAACAGGTCCGGCCATCCGTCACGGTCAAAGTCCCCGGCAAAGGCACCGTGGGAGTAGTCGGTCGGAAGATCCAGGCCGCTGCCGTCCGTGACGTCGGTGAACGCTCCCTGGCCGTCGTTGCGAAACAGAGCCGGGGGCAGCCCGTCGAGTGTCCGTGCCTGAAGATCGATCGTTCCCCCTCCGGTCAGGAAGAGATCCAGGTCTCCGTCAACGTCGTAGTCCAGCAGGGCGACACCGCCACCAATCGTCTCGACCATCGTGCAGGCGCCTGCCTCGCGCCCATTGCGATAAGTGAAGTGCACGCCGCTGTGTTCTGTGACGTCTTCAAACCAGTCATCGTCGCGAAGGTCTCGGGCAGGCGGGGCCGAGTGTTCAATTCGACGCACGGCAAGTGCCGTGGAGACCCCGCCGCGATCGTCCGTCGGCGGCGGCTGAATCCCTGGCTGGCGACCGTCTGTGGCAACTGACGGTTCACTCCCGCCGGGTTCACCGCATCCAGCCAGACAGATGACAGCCAGGAACGCCACAAGGAACCCGACGCCCGTTACTCCGACCTGTCGGTCGGGCCACAGCACGGCATCAGGTGAACCTGCTCGTGGAATTGATTCGGCAGGCGTACGAGCTGGCATGGTGACTCTTCGTCGACTGCGGGCATCCCCGCAGGGAGAGGTGTTCGTTAAGTCAGGTCAAAGTCCTGGCTGGACGTGTCCGGCCCCGCCTCGACCGTCAGCGTCGACTTCGAATTGTATTGCTCGGGGACAAACATTTCAGTTTCCTTTGCATCCTTGAGGCTTTTGGATACGCCACCTGGTCGAACCGGTATATTGGCTGCACCCCCTCCTGTTTTTTCGCGGAATGCCTCAATCACGACTTTCTTCCTGCCCCTGGTCAGGGTGGCGCTGTACTTGCCGTTCCTGATCATAGCCCCTTCCTGCGCCTGTGCCTTGTCCTCGGGAACAAACCGAATTGACCCCTCCGCCAGGGGAGTTCCCTGGAAGGAGACATTTCCAGACAGCGGAAAACGTTCGGGACCATCTTCCGCGCAACCGGCGGCGAAAAACACAATCAGTGTTGACGCGATCAACGATGCTGCGCGATTCATGAGTGATTTTCCGATAAATTCATAAAACGTCTGATAAAACCGGATCAGGCTCCGGTCTTGAGACGGGAACCTGTGAAGAACCACATGAACAGGTGGCCTGCCCGGTCCTAAGATTCTCCGGGGCGGAACGGGCTGCGCGGGGAACTACCAATTCAGTCCCAATGCCTGACTCAAACACACGCCTGAAGTCCCGCTCCGGGGAGAATTCGATCACGCGCCGGCGAGGCCGCCAGCGCGTGATCGCCGCAAATCACTCGAGCACTTTCCGGACCCCCACTGTGATGAAGGGATCGGGCGAGCGCACCGGATGATCTCCGTCGACGGATTGAAGCCAATCCTAGAACTCGCCAAGTACCTGACGGTCACGGCGGTTGCCGATATTGTTCCACGTCGGGAGATGGATGTTCTCCGAAATGAATCGAACGGAACCATCGGCGAGGAGCAGCTGTACTCCCCCCTCATGATAGCTCCGCGCGCTCAGGTGGTACGGTGGAGTATAACGCGCATTAATGCAAGGGGCATCCGGAACGGGCGAAATGTCCGATGTGTAGCAGTCCGTCAGGACGTCGGGAATCGACGTGTTCGGGGGATACATTGTGCTGAACATGCACACGCCGCCCTCTCCGTTGTAGTACTCGCCACGTCGACTGGTGAAACCGTTGACCGCGTCATTGGGATCGAGAATGATCTCGCTTCCCATTGCCGTGTTCGATGTGCCGTCGATGAGGTCGCGGATCTGAATGCTCGAGAGCGCAAAGAACATGCCGTTAAGCGCCTCGCCGTTCCTGTCCGGACCGAGGTTCCGATCCTGTCCACGGGTCGTGTTCGTATTACCCAGGCAGGTCAGATAATTGCCGTGGAATCCGAGCCATGGATAGGCAGGTGTTGGCACCCGGGGGCCAGCCGGGTCAGAGGGGCACATCAGGACCGGAATGACGGTTTCGGTCCCGACCCATGACGTCGTGGGGTCATTGTTACCCCAGGACCAGAGCGTGCAATTGTTCAGAAACGGCTGGAACTTGTTATAAAGCGGCGCCTGCTCGATGTACGGCAGAATCTGGACCATCCATGACGAGCTGTCTTCGCAAAATTTCCCGCCTCCGGCGGGCAGGCGGTTAGCGGGCCATGCAGTCAGGTAATGCTTCCCTCCAGGCGGAAACACGCTGAACGCATCGTGGTAATTGTGCAGGGCCAGTCCCAGCTGATGGAAATTGTTGCGGCACTGGGTGCGGCGCGCGGCTTCGCGAGCCTGCTGCACCGCAGGCAGAAGGAGCGCAATCAGAATCGCGATGATCGCGATCACCACGAGCAACTCGATCAGGGTAAATGCACGCCTCCTGAGAACCAATCTTTCGCTGTTGTTCATTGCCAAGCCTCCCAAGAATCATGTCAAGTAATCGGCACCCAAACGCACCGAATGCACGAGCATTCTTCAATACCGGAATCCGAATGTAGCAAAATCCAGGAAATTATCAAACCATACTCCTCCTCCTCCCACAATTTGAAATCTCGAAGAGCATCCAACACGCTGCCACAGAGGCCATGATCACGGATTCGGCCAGGAAATGTTGATTGGAGCAGCGTACAGTCAGGGCCGGTCCTTAGGGTGCCGGACACTGCCGGCAGAGCACACCGTTCCTGTCAGGAGTCCAGAATGTCCATAATCGGATTTCCGCCATGGGCGATCTCGAACGGGCGGCTGAAACGATCGAGGACCCGGAAATGGGGATCGATCCCAAGGCACCTGTAGATCGTGGCGCAGACATCACCGGTGCTGACCGGGTGGTCCTGCACAAATGCGGCCTGAGGATCCGATGCACCACAGACAGTTCCTCCCCGGATACCGGCCCCCGAGAACATGACCGAGTAACAATACGTCCAGTGATCACGTCCGGCGTTGCCATTGATTTTTGGCGTCCGTCCGAAATCACTCATCGTGACGACGAGTGTCTCGTCCAGCAGCCCGCGATCCTCAAGGTCCTGCATCAGCGCGTGGTATGTCAGATCGAGATACGGGAGATTATAATCGCGCAGGAGGATGAAGTTATTGGCATGCGTGTCCCAGCCGGCGAATTGCAGCTTCAGCCGCTGCCAGTAGATATCCCACGTGACATTGATGAACTGCACACCGGCTTCGACCAGCTTCCGCGCGGCAAGCGCGCTGGCGCCAAACAGAGTCCGTCCGTAGCGGTCCAGCACCGCAGGGTCTTCCGCATCGAAATCAAAGGCCGAACGCACCGCAGACGACGTCAGAATGCTCCATGCCTGTTCGGACTGCTTGTCGTATGACACCAGCGACCCCGAGGTGACCCGGTCGAAGCCGGTTTCGTTGAACTGACGAAGCAGTTGCTGGCGTGCACTCAGCCGCCCCGCGGAAATCTCAGTGCTCAGTCTGCTGAAAGGAATCTGCGGTGTACCACGCAGGACATGCGCCTCGTACGGCTTCTCGGGCGGGTTGTCCACATACGGGTCGCAGACCGTGAACAGCGGGTCATATCGCTTTCCGAGGAAACCGGCATAGGGTCCGGGTCGGTTGATCGCCTGGCCCCAGCCCAGATAGCAGGGCAGGTAAACGTAGGCGGGCGTCCGATCGCCCGGTTCGCCACGCTGTTCCTTCAGAAACTCACAGACAGAACCCATGCTGGGCGGATAATGCTCTTCCGTTCGTGTGATGTCCGGAAGCTTCTGCTCAAAGCCGGTGTAACTGGCCAGCGTGTTGTGGCAGCCGGCATCCTGCGTGACGGATCTCACGATTGCCGACCGATGCATCCACTTCGCCGTTTTCGGCAGATGCTCACAGATGCTGATGCCGGGAACATTTGTGGACACGGGCTTGAATTCGCCACGGATGCCCGAGGGTGCCTCCGGCTTCAGATCATACATGTCCTGCGTTGGCGCCCCGCCGAGCAGGTACAGGACAATGACACTTTTTGCCTTCCCGGGTTCCGGCGTACTTGCCAGGGCCCCGGAGACTGGTCGAGGACCTCCGAGGCCGCCCAGTGCAGCGGCGGATCCCGCCGCCAGTGCCCGTCGACGCGAAATGCCACCGAACGCCCGGTCTGACTGTCTCGTCGTCAGCATACAGTCGGACTCCCTGAAATCAGCTGGATTCCGTGAACTCGGTAATCAACCTCTACACGATTCATCGGCTGAACGCAACTCATCTGGCAACTGTGACTTGTCCAATCAGCAGGAGATCCGGATGATGACCATACCACACCCCGTCAATCTCGCCGCCTCCCGTTTCACCACCCAGCAGAAAGATTTCATTGCCTCGCACGACGGTCATCGGAAGGTTGTTGTCGATCGGCAGCTTGTCGCCGGTGCCAAACAGGCCCGTATGCGTATCATAGACGAAAAAATCGTTGTGCAGTCCGCTTTCCCGGCGAAAACTGGATGCCACCCCATATCTGGGCCGAATCGTGCCATCCGGATTCGCCACCCACGCGTACTGGTGTCCTCCGGGCAACAGAATATAGCGGTTCAGAAACACCAGGTTGCTGCTCTTCGGGAAGTTCCCACTGGAAATGGGCAGATCTCGCAGCCGTGACCACGTTCCCGCAGCCGTGTCATACATCCAGTTGTCCACCACCGTGCAGTAGCCGTAACTCCGGCCGTTCTGAACCAGATCGCCCGTGGCTCCACCGATGACATAGATGCGGTCGCCGACGGCGACGGCAGCATGGACGAACCGCGGAGTCCCCGGCAGCGAGGCCAGTTCGACCCAGCCATCCGCAGGCTTAACGGTATTGAACGTCCAGAGACGAGCCCCGAGTCGTCGATGCTGCCCATCACGGTCGGACGCGGTGAAGAAGCCGGTCTTCCCGTCATAGTCAGCTCCGCCGACCAGATAGATGCGTTTCCCGGCGACACACATGGCGGCCGCACACAGCCGATACGGCAGGTCCGGCAACCGGGACCACTGCCAGTGTCCGGGACTTCCTGTCAGCCTGTGCCCATCCGCATACGTGCAGGGATCCGTGTAGTTGAAACCACCCCAGAAGTACATGGCGTCGTCAATGACCGCCGAAAACAATCCCTGACGAGGTTCTCCGGGCAGCGGCGGAAGCTCCTGCCACATAGCGTCCTGGCGGCTGGTGTCAAGTCCCCAGACTCGGTTCAGAAAACCTCGCGGATATCGCCCGGGTTTACGAAGATTGTCTGATTCGATGCCGCTGCAGAATCCACCCGCCGTAATCAGCCAGTTGCCCAGAAAGCCGCCGTCGCTGTCCTGAAACCCCTGAGGCAAATCTGGTCCGCGCCGCCAGGTAATCCTGACGAACGCCTCCAGCGTCTCCTGCGGCTGCCAGGAGTCAGGGGTCTCCGCGCCTGAGATGCCACAGAGCGTGTGCCACAGCAGCATTTGTACGAGGATGATGAGGACGTATCGCAACAGGCACCTCAGACGATCAATTCCTTCAGCGATGGTACATACGGGTCTCACTGAATGCAATCGGAAGAAGTCTGAAGAGCGCGACCGCCACATTCTCCTCGACGGATTTCTGAGGCGTGCCCGGCTGATGACAGGACTCCGGTTCCAGGAGACACCCGGGGATCGCTGGACGAATCTGAATTGTTTCGGCACAATCCCGTCCCGGTCCCGGTCAGACCCGCCTGATGTCACCGGGAGCATAGATCAATTGGGTACTGACTGGTCGTTCGGAGTTCATGCCATGAGTGATCGAATGAAACTGATGCTTCGGTATGTCCCGGTGTCCGATCATGCGGGACCGTTCTGCGCCGCTTTGTGTCTGATCGCCCTGATCGGGACCGTTGTGACTGCAGCGCCGCCGGAAGTGAATACCGATCCGGCAACTCCTCTTGGGACAACGGGGCTGAGCGCCAACGGTCGGATTCAGCCACACGGTGCCCCCACGACGTGGCACTTCGAATATGGCACATCGGTGGAATACGGAATGAAGACTCCGCCTGAGCCATTGCCGCCACGGCTGGCGGCGTACTACCACGAGAACTGGGATGGAGGATTGTCCGGCTGGACGGGCGGCATGTCGGGGAAGGATCTGACAGTGCATCCGGAAGGTGGTGCCTCGGGCGGTTTCGTGCGGTTTTCCGAGCCGAGCGGTGACGACCCGAATCACGTGGACGGCATCGGAACACTCCACCTGTCGACGTACTTTTACCCCGCAATGCATCCGAATCAGGAAGGCAGCGTGGCGGCCTGGGGAGGCGGCGTTCCTGACGTTCGCGATGCCCGCGTGAAGATGCATGTTCGAGGCAATAACTGGATTCCGCATGGTTCCGAACTGGTCTGGTGGACTCAGAGTGAAAAGCTGCTGGCAGAACGGTTCACGCCCAACTGGCGACGTGCGAACTGGGCGCACACGGGTTTCAGTCTGAACTCGTTCCTGAATTCCGGCCAGTGGGAGGTCGTTGACTATCGACTTGTCAACAGCACTCACGCATGGACATACGGCGGCCACAATGTGTCTCAGAATCGCCCCAATTACGTCTACTGGCCCATCGGCAGTTCACTCGCCAATGTGAGCTGCGACTTCTTTCATCTGCTGGCATTCGTGGATCCGAAAAACAGGCCCACAGGTTCCATCGACTTTGACGAGTTCGAAGTCGCTTACCGCAACTACTCACTCGTCATCCCGTCAAACGGCGGAAAGCTCGTGTCGGGACCGCCTGGCTCGGACGATGATCCCGCAACGCTGACCGACGGCTGGCGACATGGCAAGGGTAGAATGTGGAAGAGTGCGGCCGACCCGGCTGTGCCTCAGGAATTCACCTGGTCATTCGAGCGGCCGGTCACCATACAGACAGTGCAGATCCACCAGAATCCGGAATGGCCGGGGCGCGAGGTCGAAGTTCTCGTTTCTGATGATGGCCAGAACTGGAATTCGATTCTGCGCAGGACGCTTCCCAAAAACACCCCGAACGGACCGAATTTCGCCTCGGTTCTTGAATCCGGTCTCAGCGCGCCCGCCCGGTACGCCAGGGTACGAATCCTTTCCGGCTACCAGAGTCAGCACTGGGGACTTGGAGAAGTGGAGTTCTTCGGGACCGGAGCTGAAATGCGGACGGACGACGACTGGTATCATGTCAATCTGGATTTCACGGACCTCAGGCCGGGACAGAAGTACCATTACCGGCTGGTGGCCACAAGTGCCGTCGGCACAACAACCGGAAACGACCAGACGTTTCAGGTTCCGGCTGACACGAAGCCACACGTGGTCACGGCGGCGGCGAGTCGCGTCACGGGCACGTCGGCAAGACTCGAAGGCCGTCTGACTCCAATGGGCATCAAGACTGAGTTTCACTTCGAATACGGGACCAGTGCGAACTATGGCCAGAAGACGGCGGTGCAGTATGGCGGTCTTCAGATCACTCCTCGAAGCGCCTACGCGACACTCGATGGACTGCGCCCGTCAACGACATACCACTACCGACTGGTCGGCGTGAACGCGTCCGGTACCGTGTCTGGAGACGACATGGAATTTCGGACGGAATGACGTGTTGTGCCTGGGTGAGTTTGACAAAGTGGGGCAGGCATCCTGCCTGCCGTTTTGGCTGCTCAGCTCAGCTTTCTTTCGCAGGCTGGAAGCCTGCGCCACTTTTTTTCGAACGATCCTAGGCCGTGAACCACCGGATTCGAACGACATCCGCGGCGATCTGCCTGGCCTGCTGATCGAAGTCGGAGACTTTCCCGCCGCACGGGCGGAGCTGAATCAGGTTCTTGAATCGCAGCCACTGGGCTCCGTTTCCGCGCGGGACGAGACCAGGCAGGTGACGCTTCTGCGCTGGGAACAGAAACCCGACAAAGCACTTGCGGCCGCGGAAAAGGTCTTGGCGCGGACGCCCGGGGAACCTCTGGCACTGCTGATGCGAGGAATCCTTCGTCTGGAGCGCGGAGAACTCGAACAGTCGCGGGACGATCTGCTGGAAGTTGTGCGGCTGAGTCCGCACCGGGACGTGGCACATTTCAAGCTGGCGGAAGTGTACGCCCGGCTTGGCAATCCGGAGCTTTCCAGCGAACACCGGCACACGAGCCGGCGGCTTGTCGAGCAGCAGCGCACAATTGCGGAGCTGGTCCGTCAGGCTGCAGGCGAACCGCGAAATGCCGACGTTCGGTGGAAGCTGCGAGACCTGTTCCAGGCACGCGGCCAGCTCGACGAAGCCCGCCACTGGGAACGCGCCGCCAAAGCCAGCGAGCGCCCCGACCGCTGACAGGCCATAATCCCGCGAGCGGCATCGACGAATTTCCGGAATTCCCGCCCAGCCGAGGTTCCAATTCGTCGATTCGACTTTGCCGGGCTGCGATGATTTGTTTCTGCTCGTGTTCCTGCTCCTGGATCCGGACTGGGCGACGGTGTCGGGGGAGAACAGTAAAACCATGATCAATCAGGATTCCCTCGTCACCTCAGCGACCGACGTCATCGAGCCGGAGATGGTTCGTGTGCTGGCCGCAAAGACCGAGGCCGAGCGACTACGGATTGGCTGGGGCATGTGGCGGTCGGCTCGGAAAATGCTGGTGCGGATCGTGTCCTCCGAAAGCCCGGAGCTGACTCCCGACGAGCTGCAGAAGGCCGTCGCGAAGAGAATGTCACATGGAACCTGAAGACTTACTGCGGTTTGTCGTCCTGGTGTGCGAGCAGCTCAAACTGCGGTATCTGGTGACCGGTTCCACGGCGACCATCGCCTACGGCGAACCGCGTTTTACCAACGATATCGATATCGTCCTCGATCTGCCCGCTGCTCAGATTGCCGGCTTTTGCGATTTGTTTTCTGACGCGGATTTTTACCTGAGTCGCCCGGCCGTCATTTCCGCCGTCCAGGGTCAGGGTCAGTTCGATCTGATTCATCCCGCGTCGGGTCTCACAGTGGACTTCATGGTATTCACTCCCACGGAGTTCAATCAGTCTCGTATGACACGAGGCCGTGACCTTCCGGCACTCGATGATCGCAGCGTGCGGTTTGCTTCGCCGGAGGACGTCATCCTGATGAAATTGAAGTATTTCCGGGAAGGCGGGTCACAGAAACATCTGCGCGATATTCGCGGTGTCCTGAAAGTGCAGGGCAACAGAGTCGACCGACAATACATCACCGACTGGGCCAGCCGACTGCATGTCACGGACGAATGGAACACAGCGCAACACGGAACATAAGATGATGGGGAACGTCACGCAGACGCAACGTGCGACTGCGAACAGCACAGCGATGGTCGAGTCCCCGGAACAACGGACGAGCCAGTGGCGACGATTCAGAAACACACAGCCTGCAACCGCGACTGCCCTGATGCCTGCGGAATCATTGCCACGATCGATGACGGCCGGATTGTGCGGCTGCAGGGGGATCCCGATCATCCGGTCACTCAGGGCTTCCTCTGCCATCGGACGAGCCGCTTCCTCGAGCGGCAGTACGATCCCTCTCGTCTCACGTCGCCCCTGCGACGACGCGGCGATGCGTTTGTGCCGATCTCCTGGGACGAGGCTCTGGGAGAAGTCGCGGACAAGCTGCTGGCGGTCCGCGAAGAATCAGGGCCGGCGGCGATCATGCATTATCGCTGCGGCGGTTCGATGGGTATCCTCAAGGCCGTCAGCGATTATTACTTCGAGCGCTTCGGACCGGTGACGGGGAAATCCGGAGATGTCTGCACGGGAGCTGGCGACGCCGCGCAGCTCGAAGATTTCGGCGACCACGAGAGTCACGATCTGTTCGACCTGCTGAACAGCCGAACGATCGTGCTGTGGGGCAAGAATCTGCACGTCAGCAGTGTCCATCTGCTGCCGGTCATCCGGGCAGCTCGGGAGCGCGGAGCGAAGCTGGTCTCGATCGATCCGATTCATCACCGGACGGCCGAGTTGTGTGATCTGTTCGTCCAGCCGCGTCCTGGCGGCGATTCCGCACTGGCTCTGGGTGTTGCCGGGATTTTCTTTGAGCGGGGAATCGCTGATCCGAAAGCCGCCGAGTACTGCGATCATCTGGAGGAATTCCGGTCTCTGGCCTGCTCGCGCACGACGGCTGCGTGGGCCGACCTTGCGGGCGTTCCCGTGGAGTCGCTGGTCGCCGTGGCTGACGCGTATGCTCAGGGTCCGGCTGCGCTGCTGATTGGCTGGGGCCTGCAGCGGCGCCGGAACGGTTCCGCAACCGTGCGTGTGCTGGATGCTCTGGCGGCCATCTCAGGGAATCTCGGGATCGCGGGCGGCGGCGTTTCGTACTATTTCAAACGGCGGGGCGCATTTGATCTGTCATTCGCCCGGGGAAGCGAAGTGGCCCCGCGCCTGCTGCCCGAGCCGTTACTGGGCCCGGCGATTCTGGCCGCCGCGAATCCACCGGTCCGCGTCCTGTGGATCACTGCGGCGAACCCCGTGGCCATGCTGCCCGAATCTCGTACCGTTGCCCGTGCGCTGGAGACTCGTGAGCTGACGGTGGTGGTTGACTCCTTTCTCACCGATTCCGCCCGCTGTGCTCACATTGTCCTGCCCACAACCACGATGCTGGAGGAAGACGATCTGCTGGGAGCGTATGGTCACCACTGGCTGATCGAATCGCGACCGGTCGTGCCGCCTCCCGCGGGAGTGAAGACCGACTACGTAATCATCCAGGAGCTGGCGCGACGCACCGGACTGGCGGACGAGTTCTCAGCCGACGTGGACACCTGGAAGCGTCGCATCCTGCACCGAGTGGCAGATAAGGGTGCGTCACTGGACGACCTGCGGCGGGGCCCGGTACGAAATCCGCTGGCGGCGGACTTGTTATACGTGGACCGCAGGTTTCCCACGTCGACGGGCAGGGTGAATCTGATTCACCGCGTCGACGTGCAGCCGACGCCGGTGACCGAAGAACGGCCGCTGTTGCTGATGGCGCTGTCGACGGCCGCGGCACAGGCGTCGCAGTGGCCGGCCGCGGCGCAGCAGGGACCGGCCACTGCCGCGGTGCATCCCGAGATGGCCAGTGGCTTTCACGACGGGCAGACGGCTCGACTGGAATCCGAAATCGGCGAGATGATGGTGGTCCTGAAGTTCGACTCCCGACAACGGCGTGACGTGGTGCTGATGGACAAGGGAGGCTGGCTGAGTGCGGGTCGCTGCGCGAACGTACTGGTTCCGGCGCAGGTCACTGACGCCGGTGGCTGTGCGGTGTATTACGACACGCCCGTGCGGTTGCTGCCCGTGCCCTGAATCGGGCAGCGCCACTTTGAGTCCCCTCTCCCCTGTACTCGGGGGAGAGGGCCAGGGTGAGGGGCAACGCCGTTAAGGATTTTTCACGCGGAAGACGTTCGAAAACCCCCGCATCCGGCCGGTCGGCCACCGTCACCCCCGCGGACAGGGGCGAAGGGGCTAACAGGCCCGCAGGGAGTCGCCCTCCGGGCGTGGGACG
>SYLK01000190.1 GCA_005809115.1 Planctomyces sp.
GATTCCGGGGGAATAACCGGACGCTGCGGCAGGTGCTCCGGCAGGAAACAGGGCGTCAATCTTCACGCCCTCGGGCGCCTCCACGACCGCCGCACTGACCGTGGTCAAACCAGTGCCAGCCGCCCCGGCCGCCCCCGCGGCCCCCGCCAACCCAGCCACAGCAGCCCCCAGAAATCCTCGCCGCCCGCCTTCTGCAGGACCCCGCTCCGACAGCCCCGCCGCTCCTGTGTTCTCGGCCAGCTCGTCAGAACCGGACATGGAGTGTGTTTCCGATGTCATTGTTGCACGCTCTCCCAAAAATCGACTTAGAGGCTCTCACATGACCGGGACTGGCTCCCGCCGTACTGCGAAAAATCCTGCGAAATATGACTACCAAAGTGTGCCTGTCCCGGTTTTGTGAGAGCCGGTTAGATCCAGACCAGACGGCGGCCATTGTAGATACTATCAACAATAAGGCGAGCGGCGAATGGAAGTAGACCTGTACGACGGACTTCCAGTCCGTCGAGCACAACATGCGACGGACTGGAAGTCCGTCGTACAGACCTGGCTGGGTAAGCTCCATTCTGCCGTTCGCCTGCTTTCGCCGCTGCCCTCGAAGATTCACGCTCCGTTCCCAAATCCCCATGCAAATCAGCCATACCCGTGGCCCAGGCTTCCAGCCTGCGAAATACCGTCCGGCCGCTGCGGCCCGCAGGACATCCGCGAAAAGCTTCAGTCGCTGGTCAGCTGCTCCGCCCATCGAGCCACAAAGAAACCAGCCAGTCCGGCCAGAATCGCCGCATCAGCCAGCAGAAACAGATACTCGTCCCTGGCGCAGGATCCCAGGCCCGGAAAGATCCACACAGCCCCCGCCTCGCCCCCCTTCTTCGGAAACCGCACGCTCTCCGTCGACGACCACCAATGGATTCCCAGTGCGAAGACAGCAGCGAATGCCGCCGCTACGCCCCAGCGAAAACACACTCGAACCGCCCGGTCGGAAAATAGACGAGCACCCAGCCTCGAAACCCAGCCTGGCCTGCCCGCCTCCGCTCGGCCATCCGACTCGGCTACCGACTCCAGGATCGCCTGCTCCTTCAATTCCTGAATCCGGCGAATCGCCAGCTCGTCCGAGCCGGCCAGGTCTTCCTCCGGTTCGCCACTCGCGGCAGCCTCAGCGCGCTGTTCCGTCACTTCGCGAAGGCGCCGCCGCCACCGACCTTCGACGCTGTCGTCCTCGGGCAAGTCACCGTCCGCCAGGTCACCGTCCGCAGACTCGAGATCCCGCAGGTCCGCTGCCAGATCGTTCTCGCGTTCCGACTCCGCCTTGTCACGGCGCGCTGCTGCCCAGATCTCCAGCGCATCCGACCGCCCTGCCATCGCAAACAGCCCGATAACCTCACCGGCGTAAACCCAGTGGCCGTGCTCCTCCCGCACACGCTGATCCGCAACCACGTCCCCGTGTCGAACCCGCACCACAAGTTCACGAAATTCCACCGGCCCTTCGTCCGGCCCGTCCTGACCATCCGTCCTTGCAAGAAAATACCGCGACATCCCGAAGTCCTCCACATTCCAGAGAAGGTGGCCACTGCAGCCTGGCAGATCCTGTGCTGCATCCCGCGAGCCGCTACTTCAGACAGAAAAACGCACAATACGACGCAAACGCCCAGCTCGACAACGCCCCGAACAGCAGTGCCCTCAGCAATCGAGACCACAAAAACGCCCCCGCCCCGACGGCCGCAATCACTCCAAAACACGGCAGCAGGCCCAGCGCGTAACTTGACTTCGCCGTGCTGAAAAACGGAACACCGACGTACTGATCAACAATCGCCGCCAGATAAATCCCCACAGCCAGCACAGCAAACAGGATCTGTACTCGCGATTCCGCCAGGCGGTGACTCCAGCCTGCAACCAGTCCCAGCAGCAGACATCCCATCGGCACGACCGCCGTCCAGGGGCCAACCTGAAGGAAATCCACGTTCCAGGGAATCTGCCGAGCCGGCAGTAACGTCCCGCTCAACTGCCCGTCCGCCCACATGGATGCGTACATCCCGTCCCAGAAACTCAATGCCACCGCATACACCGGCTGGATCATCGAGCTTCCAAAGGATGTCATCTGGTGCCATGTCCGGTATCCCGGATCCTGGATCCAGACGATACCACGTGAGGGATCCGCCCCACCCACAAACGGACGGCCCAGATACACCCAGTTACGCGCATAATACCATCCGCAGACGATCAGGCAGCTTCCCAGCGTCGCAGTCAGGGCGGTGAGCTGCCACCGGAATCCAGACCGTCTCGTAATTCCGTGGTGAACGATCGTCAGGACGATCAGCGGCGTCAGCAGAACGGGAGTCACCTTCGTCAGCAGTGCCAAGCCCCAGAAAAGGCCCAAGCGGCCAAACGACCCGACTCGCTGCAGTTCTCCCGTCGGCCTCAGCAGCGCCAGACACTGCAGCACGACGACCTAGGTCAGGCACGCCGCCAGCGGCTCGTTGCAGAACGTCTGCGGCATGTAGAGACTCATCGGCATCATCCCGCCCACCACCATCGCGACCACCTGCCGATCGGCGTCCTTCGGAAACACCAGCCGAGCCGACCGAAAGATGATTTCGATCTGCGCCATGCCGAAGAACAGCGGAAAAACTCGCAGCAGTTTCGCGCATTCGTCCGGACTCAGGAACAAGCTGGCAAGGCCATACACGGGCGCGGCCAGCAGGTACTGCAGCGGCGACTGAAATAACTGCCAGCCGTCACTGGCCAGAGGCACTCGCAGATGCTCGATCAGATACCGCACATATTCCAGATGCCCCCACGAGTCAATCCCGATCCGTGTCGACACGGTCCAGATATTGTTCGTCGCCAGCAGCCACCACGCTCCCAGCAGAATCCACCGTACGGCCGAAGGCGAAAGTCGGCCGGGAATCCACCATCGCACTGATCCGGCAGTCCGCGAACCCCACCACGTCCACCCGAATGTCAGGCCGAACACAATCAGAAGCCACGGCCAGACACGTCGAAATGATGCTGCGGATGTCGGATAATCGGCCGCAGCGACCTCCGGCTGCATACTGACCGGAGGATCATCCACGTCAGCAGCTTCGGACCAGCCGGAAGCCGATCCGGTCGTCTGCCAGTGCCGCCCGCTGAATAGTCCCAGATCGGGGCTCGACACCAGCAGACACGGCGGCCCGTCGTGACTGGTCACCGAGATCAGAAGGCGATGTCGCCCCGGACTGAGGGTCGGCAGCCGAATCTCCCGCGGGACCTGCCACGATGGCCCATGAGCCGGCGTGTGATCACACAGCGGCGCCGCTTGCGAATCCGCTGAGTCCAGCCACAGTCGAAACTGGCGCAGAGCCCGAACTCTCACGACGCTGCCCGGGACAGGCTGCGTCAGCGAAAATTCATAGAGAAACCGAGTTTCTATAGGCGCAGGATTCTGGTTGACCGGCAGTACGAACGGCCGATTCGCCCGAATCCACCGTGCGTCGGATTCGTGCAACAGCAGACAGAACAGAGGATCATTCGCCCATTGCCACACTCGCCCCGCAGCAACAGCCATTACCGCGCCCACGAC
>SYLK01000191.1 GCA_005809115.1 Planctomyces sp.
AACACTCCCTGACGGTCGTGGCTCGGAAATCGCAGGGCCGCGGACCGCAAGGCCCTGACTTTGCACGCCCCCGAGCCGCGACCGTCAGGGAGCGCTGCGATTTCCCGCGTGCTGTCTGCGGAAACACTCCCTGACGGTCGTGCCGCGGCTGTTCGCTGAGCACGACCGTACTCAGTTCCTCGGTCTGCACGATTTCGGTGCGTCACGCCGGCGACAGCGGTCCTGTCTGTGTGACATGCTGTGTCTTTCCGTAGTATTCCCCGGACACTTTCTGCCGCCTGCGCAACTGGTAAGATGCATGCCTCCGGAATCCATCGCGCCCAGGCGGAAAACGTATGTTGTCGCAGCGAATCAACCTGGCAGCAATCTTTCGCTGGTCAGATCGTCTCGGCCTGAACGAAGGTATCTGCAACCACTATTCCTGGATGGTGGATGAACAGCACTTTCTGATCAATCCATTCGGAGTGCACTGGTCGGAACTCAGAGCACGGGATCTCCTGCTGGTTAACGAAGGGGGTCAGGTCGTCGAAGGCGTCGGCCAGGTCGAGCCGACAGCGCTGTTTATTCACTGGCGAATACACCGCACGCTTCCTCGCGCGCGCTGCGTACTGCATACCCACATGCCCTATGCCACTGCGCTGACTTCAGTTGAATCCGGCAGGCTGGAAATGTGCTGCCAGAATGCCCTCCGATTTTACAACGATATCGCCTACGACGACAATTACCAGGGACTGGCCCTGGATGCGTCGGAAGGCGATCGCATTTGTGCAGCCCTTGGCGGAAAACGTGTCGTGTTTCTAGCCTGCCACGGTGTTGTCGTCGTGGGGCCCGGCATCGCAACTGCCTTTGATGACCTCTACTACCTGGAGCGTGCCTGCCAGATTCAGGTCCTGGCGCAATCCACGCACCGGCCGCTGAGAATCGTCGACGACAACATTTGCCGAAAAACGTACGCACAAATCATGCAGGATCAGTCATTCGCAGATCACCACCTGACAGCGATTCGCCGTATCCTCGATCGTGAATCACCGGGATATGCCGATTGAAGCGACCTCAGTTCATCGCCTGCATTCCCTCGTGGGACAGGCTTCCAGCCTGTCGTTCCGCAATCCTTACTTCTCTGCATTTCGATCCGTTCCGCTCACGGGATCGCTGACAGGATGGAAGACGGTCCCGCGGAGCTATCGAGTCAAGGCGTCACGAATCTCACTGAAGGGAAACGGGGGCCATCCGAAAGAGACTGGCCTGTTTCTGCCCACGGACTCTCGAATCCCGCTCATTTTTTCCTGCCGCGTTTCTTTCCCGATGCGGCGCGGCCGTTGCCGGATTTCCCTTTGCCGCGAGTTCTGGACTGCCGCTGTTCTTCTCCGGCAACAGAACCCGATCCATCAGTCGCCCCTCGCCCACGGACCGAACTCCGACTCTTCGATCTGTCGCGCCGGGAATCTGGCGGCGGTGCAACGTCCGATCCTCGTGTCGCGGGTCGTCGCGGTGATCGACCCGAGCCCGCCGGCAGAGTCGTCTCGGCTTCGGCTGCGCGCAGGTCCAGCTGCCGACGGTCGATGTCAACGGCGGCGATCGTCACGCGGATCGGACTGCCCAGGCGAAACTGACGCTTGCGCCGCTGTCCCGTCAGCGTCCGGGCCACGGGATCGAATTCGTAAAAATCATCGGTCAGGGCGCTCGTATGAATCAGGCCCTCGGCCGGGATCGCAATCCCCTGACAGAACACGCCGAAGTTCTCGACGCCCGTGATGATCGCGTCCATCTCCTCACCCACATGTCCCGCCATGTAACGCAGGAGCCTGACCCGAATCAGCTCGCGCTCGGCGCGTTCCGCGCGCCGTTCTGTCGCAGAGCAGTGTTTTCCCTGTTCCAGCAGATCGGGCAGGTTGTCCGGGCGAGGATGCCGACCGTCCGCGATCTCACCGATCAGGCGGTGCACCGTCAGATCCGGGTAGCGGCGAATCGGGCTGGTGAAGTGACAGTAGTCGCTTTCCGCCAGGGCATAATGCCCGAACAGCTCGGGCGTGTATTCGGCCTGTTTCATGCTGCGGAGCAGTGCAAAATTGATGGCCCGCTCTTCCGGCCGGCCCCGCACGTCATGAATCAGCTGCTGGATCTCCCGGCGGCTCTGATACTGCTCCAGTTCGTAACCCAGTCCCCGCACGAACTCCTGAAAGTTCCGCAGTTTCGTTTCGTCCGGATCACCGTGCGCTCTTCTCAGAAACGCCAGATTCTTCGCCGCCAGCAGTCGCGCGACGGCAATGTTCGCCGCCAGCATGAATTCCTCAATGATTTCGTGGCTCTCGTCATGATGCCGCTGATGCGCACCCACGACCTTGCCATCCGGATCGAAGTCGATCTCGATCTCCGGGGTGCCCATCTGCAGCGCACCGCCTTCAAACCGTCGTTTTCGCAGAATCATCGCCAGCGCGAACATCCGTTCGAGCAGCTGCCGCACGGCAGGTGTCACTCCGCGAACCGTCTGCCTGGGATTGCGGATCAGCGGCATCACCTCTTCATAGGCGAACCGACGCGCCACGCGAATGGCGGAGTTATGGACATCCGCGCCCAGGACCGCACCGCCGGCGTCAAATTCCAGCAGGACCGTTTTCGTGAGCCGCAGCTGCCCCTGCTGCAGGCTGGCCAGTCCGTTGCTGATGACCTCGGGCAGCATGGGAATCACATGATTCGGCAGGTAAACACTCGTGCCGCGCAAACGGGCGTCTCGATCCAGCGGACTGCCGGCCGATACGAAATGTGCCACGTCAGCGATATGGACGCCCAGATGCCAGTGGCCATCGTCGGATTTCGTCAGCGAGATGGCATCGTCAAAGTCGCGCGCATCGGCGGGGTCGATTGTGATAATCGTCTCCCGCGTGAGGTCCAGTCGGTCGGGTGTCACGATCTCCTCGAACAGCTCGGCCTGTCCCCGGGCGTTGTCCAGGACCTCTTCACTGAATTCGAACGGCAGCGCCATGCTGTAGATCACCGACATCGTATCGACGCCTGGATCACCTCGCTGCCCCAGCACCTTCGTCAGCACCGCCTCACCCATCCGGGAGGCCGTCGGAAATCGCAGCATCTCGATCACAACTTTGTCGTTCGGTCGGGCGCCTTTCGCTCCGGGATCCCCCACATGGATCGGATCCGCAAAAACCGTCCCGTCGACTTTCACAAATCCCTGACCACTCTCTTCCCCGTAGGTGCCCACAAACACGTTGCTGGCACGCTCCAGAATCTTCTCGATCACACCCGATCGCTGACCACCGGATCGGCGTGCACCGGACAGACGCACCAGAACTTCGTCACCGGTCTGAGCGTCCCGCAGATCGCGTGCCGAGACGAAAATGTCACCGCCCCGCAGTTCCGGCGGACGTTCCGACGGAATGACAAACGCCGCTCCGCTGCTGATCTTCCGTACGACCCCGGCAATGAACCCCGAGGAAGGCTTCAGGCGAATCCGTCCCTTCTTGTCGGCGCGAATTGTTCCGGCAGAATTCAGAGATTCCAGCGCGACGCGAAACTCCGGCAGTTCGCGTTTTGTCAGCCGCAGCTGCAGAGCCAGCTCCTGCGGTACCACCGGTCGGTAGTCATCCGCTGACAACAGCCGTTTGATCCTGTCTTCCATCGGATTCCTGCTCACGCCTCGTTCCGGACAGCTGTGCCCCCCGCCGGAACCGGCCGATCATTTTCTGAGGATGTCAGCCAGTTTTTCCGCGGCTGCCGCTTCGGCCTGCTGCATCACATCGGCGATCTTCACCGGCGTGAATCCACGCCGCTTGCTCTCATCGGCAGCTTCCATGAAGGCGTACAGGTCAATCGTCTCAGCAGGACTGACGGGCACGCCTCCGGTCTGAAAGAACTTCACGAATTCCACCACCAGAGGCCGGTAACCGTCGTAAGCACCAATCGGGGCAACACCTTTCACTCCGAATGCGGTGCCACCATATCCGCCTTCGCCCGATCGGATTCCGCGAAACGTTCCAATCCGCCCGCCCGACCAGACACCGGTGACCTGATCAAAGTTCGGGGTCTGCGTCCGCACGACCGATTCACAGCCGGGGCCCATGACGGTAAACAGGGTCTCGCACCCGTGAATACCATACCAGAACAGGTCCGGGTGAGTGGGCTCCAGCGAACACGGCGAGAACGCATCACATCCCGTCACATCGCCGATGGACCCGTTTCGGACCGCCTGGGCCGCCGCGGAATACCTCAGCGATGACGAACTGAATAACGGCACCTGATAGTGTTCCGCCAGTCGGAAGATAACGATCGCATCGACCAGCGATCCGGCGATCGGCTTGTCAATGAACACCCGTTTTCCGGCCTTCAGCACGGGAATCACCTGTTCCAGATGCGGACGTCCGTCGTTGGTCTCCAGCAGTACGGCATCCACCTGAGCAATCATCGCGTCCAGATCGTCAATCACTTCGACGCCCAGTTTCCGGATCTCGGCCGTATACCCCGGCACGCGGCTGACGCTGCTTTCGATGTCCGGACTTCCCTGCGGATAGACCAGCGTGATCCGGCAGCCGGGGACATGCTGTGCGTCATCCGGCATATTCAGAAGTCTCGCGAAGGCCAGGCAGTGCGACGTATCCAGCCCGATCATGCCGATCTTCAGCACGGCCGGTTCGTCACCGGGCACCGGAATTCCGCTGCACAGGGCAAGTGCCAGAATGGTCAGTATCCGCAGCATGCAATCGCTCTCCTGGAACAATTCGGGGATTTTCGAGGCCGGCCGTATTGTGAGTTCCTTTCCGACACTTGTCATCCGTGGACGACGCACCCGGTCAGGAGCAGCAGGAAACGGCGCGGATCGACGACGGACTCAGGGCCGGATGCCGGACGTACTGAACGGCATCTCACGCGGGCGTCA
>SYLK01000192.1 GCA_005809115.1 Planctomyces sp.
GGGGCTGCGGGTTGTGGCAGCGTTCGCCGGTGGCAGTCCGGATATTGAGGAAAGCGTGCAGTCGCTGCCCCGCTGGTTACCTGCGATCCGGGAACTGGGTGTGGAGGTCGTGGACACAGTCGCGGAGGTGGCCGGCCGATGTGATGCTTTTCTGCTCATGAGCCTGGATGGTCGGACTCATCTGGCGGATTTCAGGGCTGTGGCGGCAGCCGGAAAACCGGTATACGTCGGAAGGCCGATGGCGACATCACTGGCTGACGTACTGACGATGTTTCGCATTGCTGACGAAATGCAGGTTCCGTTATTTTCCTGTTCACAGCACCGCTTCGTGCCTGGATTCAGCGGAATGAGGAATCACCCGGAAGTGGGACAGATCCAGGGGTGCAGCGTCTGGGGTGGATGTCCGGATGATCCACTTCATCCCGGGACAATCTGGAAGAGCATCCACAGTGTGGAGACACTTTATACTCTGATGGGACCGGGCTGCGAGACTGTCTCACTGGCATCGACACCTGGTACGGACCTGACGACGGGAGTCTGGGGCGACGGTCGTATCGGGACCGTTCGTGGGATTCGGACGGGGGCCGTGACTTATCGCGCGATGGTTTTTGGCGACAAGGGCATTTCTCCTTCCGGTGACTATGGTTACGGAGTGCCGACGAACTGGGTGGCCCCACACGGTGAATATTGGGGATACAATGGTGTGGCCATCGAGATCGCGCAATTTTTCCGGACGCGTCAGTCGCCCGTCAGCGCCGCAGAAACAATTGAAATCTTTACGTTCATGGAAGCGGCGCATCAGAGCAGGGCTCGGGGGGGAGTACCTGTCCGACTCGACGAGGTGCTCGCGGCTGCGAGATCAGAGCTGGCAGTTCAGAATCAGAAGCCGTCGTCTCGATTCCTGTCCGAGCGCTGACACATATCTGTCAGGCGAATCGTTGCCGGAGTCGCGCTGTGGCGGTTCTTCGGTTCCCTGACCGCCGGCGTGAGGATGCTCGGGAATGACCATGACTCCCTTCGCAGCCTGGATGGAACAGACCCCGTCGGAGATCTTCGCCCCCTGACACGGCCTGTTCGCCACCTGGCGAAACATCCGAGATAAGCAGCACTTCACCGTCCGGCACCGGTGCGCCGTCACAGGTCACCATTCTGCCGTCATTTCGGTTCAACGCGACCGGGCCAAAGTGATCCGTTCCTGCCAGCACGCAACCCGCCTGAAACTGGTCATCGTGTGGTCGGGAATTGCAGTGGCTGAAGATCGGAGAGTCGCTTCGGTGGCACGGCCACGGCCGTCCGGCTGTGGGCAGAGGCAGTCCGTCCGTGACAATTGGCCCGGTATCGCTCGACTTGCCTGTGCTGCGGGATCAGAATCCGTTACTCCGTTCCTTCCCTGCGGATCCGGGGGAGAGGTTGGTTCATTCGTGTGCAGTGCCTGGCGAATGGGAAGTGAGATCTGGCGCGTGGATGCGGGCAGGATTGGAAAACCGCCGTTCCGGAGACTGTGTGTGATCGATGATTGATCTTCTGTCACCAGTCTTTGCCGCCGTGGGGCTGGCAGCAGCAACGCTGCCATTTGTCCTGCACATGCTTCGGCGAATGCCGGCAGCAAGAATGCGATTCAGTGCCGTCCGATTCCTCGGGCCGTCACCACCGCAGGTCACCCGGCGGTCGCGGATCGAGCACTGGCCGCTGATGCTGCTGCGAATTCTGGCTCTGGCGCTCATCGCACTGGCCTTCGCCCGGCCCTTTCAGCGTGTTGCCACAATTGCCCTGGCAGCGACGGGTATGCGCGAACGGGTGGCACTGCTGGTTGACGGGAGCGCCAGCATGCGACGTGACGGGATTCGCGACGCCGTGGTTCGGGAAATCAGAGCCGCCGTTGGCGCGCCAGCTGACAACGATGTGCTCAGCATTGCACAGTTTTCGCGATCTGTCACGACAGTGCTTTCCGCCGAGGAATGGCAGCGCCACGACCCAGCCACACGATCAGCACTGATCGAGGAATTCGTCGACACCTATCAGCCGGACTGGCTGGACACTCGCACGGGCGCTGCGCTGCTGAGTGTTGCAGAAGACGTCGCGGCTGAGCTGCCGGGAGGCGGAGAGGCCGGGCTCCGCCGCATCGTCCTGATTACGGATTTCCAGCGCGGCAGTCGCCTGGACGAATTGCGCGCCGCAACCTGGCCTGCCGGCGTGGCGGTGGAACTGAGAATCGTGCAGGCCCGCGTCTCAGGTAACGCCGGACTCAGTCTGGCCGAGCCGGGGCCGGATGGTCAGGTGCGCGTGCATCTGACCAGTGCCGCAGACACCGAGGTCACCGAGTTTCAGCTGCAGCCCCGGGATGCTGCCGGAGACGCCGTCGGACCGACAATTCCGGTATCGGTGACTGCGGGACAGGGACGCACCATAGAGATTCCGCTGACAGTGCCAGCCCCGGGTGTGCGGGCCGCACCAGCCACACCACCGGTGCCGGCGGGGAATGGCGGACACGCAGCCGTCGCAGGGCTCGAACTGCAGAACGACCCCCATGAGTTCGACAATCGGCTGTCGTTTCCACCGGTCGAGGGCCGAGTGCTCCGCATCGCCTGGGTCGGTGCCGATGACCCGAACGATCCGACGGACATGCGTTATTATTTACAGAGGGCCGTTGACGGCAGCGACGCGGAACAGATTGAGCTGGTTGACACGATCTCGTCGGCCGGCACACGACCCGTCGATGATGGTGTTCGGCTGGTGATTGCGACCGATGTCGTGCCGCAGGACCTTGTGCCGTCGATTCGCCACTGCCTCGATCACCAGGGGGTCCTGCTGGTGGCGCTCCGGTCTGCGGAGATGGCCACATCGATTTCCGAGTTGCTGCCGCATCCACTCCAGGTGAGTGAAACCGTGATCAGCGACTACGCCATGCTGGGCCAGATCGATTTTGCGAGTCCGCTGTTCGCGTCGTTCGCGGAGATTCGATTTTCCGATTTCTCATCCATCCGATTCTGGCACACCCGCCTGATTACAGTGAATGCAGCCGGAGGCTCAGACGCGTCGAATGGTTATTCCAGGATCGCCAGCTTTGATTCCGGTGCTCCGGCCATTCTGGAGGCAACTACACCGCAGGGCGGACGGATTTTTCTGCTGGCCAGTGGCTGGCACCCGCACGACAGCCAGCTGGCGCTGAGTACGCGATTCGCTCCGCTGATCATCAGTCTGGTGCGACTTTCGCATCCGCCGGCGATCAGACAGCCACTGCGGACGGTGGGTGACGAGATTCCGGTCTCCACGCTGCTTGGTTCCCTCCCATGGCGGGCTGTACTGCCGGATGGCTCGGAAGTTGTATCAGATGTTGCCGATCCGGTGCGGAGCGAGTCCACACGGAATTCTTTGCGGCTGACAATGCCGGGTCGGTATACTATTACGGGACCCCTGACTGCCGGGAGTGGCGAAGCACCGGAGCCATTGACAATTATCGCGTGGCTTGCGGCGTCGGAATCCCGCACGGAACCCTTACCGATCGGGCAGCTGCAGGCGCTGGGGGTGTCGGCAGAGCTGGTCAGTGGATCCGGAGAATCCCGGACGGAATCAGGAGAGGCCATGACTTCGGCGGATCTGCATGCCTCTGAACTGGAATCGCGGCAGAAGCTCTGGCGGGTTTTTCTGCTGGCGGGTCTGGCGTGCCTGATGCTGGAGAGTCTGTTCGCTGCGGGAATCGAGCGGCATAGGAAGCGGAAGGGCAGAACATGACCGGATCCGTTCTGGAACGAAGCCTGCTGGCCGTTGCCCGCCGACTGCGCAGGGTGCGTCTGCTGCGTCGTCAGTCGCTGCTGTGGATCGTGCTGCTGATTCCGGCTGTGCTGGCGTGTCGCTGTTTTCCGTCAGGCGAACAGCTCATCAGCACATCGTTCCTGGTTCTGCTGAGCGTGACCTGCATCGGCCTGACTGCCGCAAGGCTGCTGGTGCGGCCTCCGTCGCTTCTGGAAACAGCGAGGCTGGTTGAGCAGCGGCATCCGGAGCTGAATGATGCGGTTCTGACGGCCGTGCGGATCGCTGAATCGCCGGACCTGCAGAGTTCCGCGACGTTGTCGCTGATGGTTCTGCGACGAGCGGAACTGCTGGCGCGTCGGTCCAGCTGGGGGAATGTTGTGACGCCCGGCCAGGTAGCCGGTTGGACACTGCTCAGTTGTCTGTCGTTTGCCGTGATGGTGTCGGGCGTACTGGCGGCTGGTCGCTGGCCCGATGGCGCCGCTGCTGCCACATCGCGCGCAGCGGAGGATGTCGTGAAATCAACGCGGGACCTGCAGGCAGCACTGGTCATCGAGCCCGGCAGCGTGGAGATCGAGCGTGGGACTGCGCTCACCGTTGTTGCCAGGTTTGCGACGGTCGAACCATTGCATGTCGTGCTGCAGTTTACGGCTGAAGGCGGCGA
>SYLK01000193.1 GCA_005809115.1 Planctomyces sp.
GGTACTCGGAGATGAAAAGCAGTCCCTGCGCCGTGCCGGGACGGAACTGCAGGAACTCGCTCGGCAGCTGGACCAGGAAATTCGCTCCACCCGTTCTGAAGTCGAGCCCGCCGCCGCGGAAACTCCGCAGACTGAATCCAGGTCTCGGGACGCCGCCCCGGATGCTTCTTCTTCTTCTTCTTCTTCTTCCGAGGATAATAGTGGCAAGGCGACCGGAGATCGACCGCTGACCGGAGATCGACCGCTGACCGGAGATCGACCGCTGACCGGTGAGACCTTCAGTGAGTGGTCAGACCGGCTGCGGGATGTCGAGGAAATGCTGAGTGACGCGGACCTGCGAAGCCGGGTGGCGCAGGTCAGAGATCGGGCCCGCGCCATGCGGGCGGACTATCGCCGGCATGGTCGTGAGCCGCAGTGGGAACTGGTCAGGTCGCAGCTGCTGGGCGAGCTGCGGACGCTGCACCTGAGAATCTCGCAGGAATTGTCCCGTCTGGAATCTCCTGATTCGATGGCGCCCGTGGACCGTGAACCGATCCCCGAGGAATTCAGTGAACTGGTGCAGCGATACTATGAGTTGCTGGGGCAGAGCCGCCGCGGCCAGGATGACCGGGAGCGTCCCGGGGTTCCACAATCGCAGAAATAGTCCTTTTTCGCAGCCCTGCTGGCTGCCGGGAAGCTCGATACATGACGTCAAAGACCTTGCCATGTGGACCAGGAATCACGCTCGGCGACGGCACGCGCGGCCTGAGGCTCCGATCACGGCCCGGCGGTGTCGCGCTGCTCCTGTTCTCTCTCCTGGCGCCCGTTGTGACATGCGGGCAATCATCCCCGCTGAATCTGATCGCCGCTGCGGGAGCCGGGGATCTGGACTGTCTGAACGACGAAGAGCGCACAGCTGCCAGTCTTTATCGTCACTGGCAGCAGGCGGCGTATGCCGCACTGGACCGCCGGGATGGGGTCGTGGCGCAGCTGCAGTCGGCCGAACAGATTCGCGAATATCAGCAGCGTCTGCGGGAGTTTTTCGTGCAGCAACTGGGGGGACTGCCGGAACGGTGTCCGCTGAACGCGCGGACGGTCAGGACGATCACCGCCGAAGGCTATCGGGTGGAAAATGTACTGTTTGAAAGCCAGCCGCATCACCACGTGACGGCGAACCTGTATCTGCCCGAGGGACAGGGGCGGGTTCCCGGAGTGATCGTTTCGAGTGGTCACAGCCGGACCGCGAAGACGGCGGATTACAATCAGCGATTCGGCATTATGCTTGCTGCGCACGGCATTGCCGCCCTGTGTTTTGATCCGATCGGTCAGGGGGAGCGATCACAGATCCTGAACGATCAGGGTGGTCCGGAATTTGAGAACACAACCACGGAGCATTTTCTGATCGGAGCGGGCTCGATTCTGGTCGGCCGCAATACGGCACGATATCGGGTGTGGGACGCCATGCGGGCCATCGACTATCTGGAATCTCGTCCGGAGATTGACGCTGGCAGGATCGGCATGACCGGGTGTTCGGGAGGTGGGACCCTGACGAGCTATGTCATGGCGCTCGATGATCGAGTGGTCTGTGCCGCTCCCGCGTGTTATCTGACAACGTTTCGAAAGCTGATCGAGACCATCGGGCCTCAGGACGCGGAGCAGAACATGTTCGGGCAGGTGGCGTATGGCCTGGACCAGCCGGATTATATCCTTCTGCGAGCGCCGCGGCCGACGCTGATCAGTGCCACGACCCAGGATTTTTTTGACATCACGGGGACGTGGGACAATTTTCGTCAGGGCAAGCGGATTTACGGGCGACTGGGTTTTCCGGAACGAATTGACCTGGTGGAGACGGACGGTCCGCACGGCACACAGCCGCAGAATCTGGCCACGATCGCTCACTGGATGTGTCGCTGGCTGCTGAACCGGGATCAGCCGATCGCGGCGACCGAGATCACCGTGCGGCCTGCGGGGGACCTGTTGTGTGTTCCGGAGGGGCAGGTCCTGCGGTTGCCAGGAGAACGCTCGGTGTTTGATCTGAACGCCGATTGCGCAGCGGAACTGGCCACGGCGCGAAAACAGCTCCGGGCCGACACCTCTGCGGAAGATCTGGCCGGGCGCGTTCGCAGCGTGACGGGAGTGCGACCCGACGAACAGATTGCCGCGCCGACATGGCACGACCGCGGCCGCGTCCAGCGCGACGGATATCATATTGACAAGGTGCTGCTCCGCACGGACACCGGAATCCCGGTTCCGTGTCTCACGTTTCATCCGCCAAAGCCGCAGCAGGAAGCGTACCTGTTTCTGCACGACAGCGGCAAGTGGGGTGATCCCGCAGCTCTGGAAGTCATTGAGGGGCTGGTGCGGAGCGGTTCGGTCGTTGTCACGGCCGACCTGCGGGGTCAGGGGGAAACGGCCTCGGGCAAAACGGATCCGCTGCTGGGCGACTGGCGCACCATGTTCCTCGGTTATCTGCTCGGGAAGTCGCTGACGGGGGTGCGGACGGAGGACGCGCTGTCTGCCGGATACTATGTCGCCTATTATGAGACTCCCCCGGACAAGCCACGTGCGGTGCATCTGATCGGCACCGGGCAGAGCGGCATTGTGGCGCTGCACGCCGCTGCGATGCGCCCGGAGCTGTTCACGTCGGTAACGCTGCGTGACACTCCGGAAGACTGGACGGGAGTCGTGAGTCAGTCCGTTCCCGCCGGACAACTGGAGAGCGTGGTGCACGGGGCACTGGCGGTCTATGACCTGCCGGACCTGGTAAGACTGGCTGGTTCCGGGAAAGTTCGCCGCGAGCAGTCAACAGCCCCGGCCCGCTGAGATGTGAGATCCGAGATCTGCGGCCGGGCCACCGTCCTGAAGGAGCCGCTGAAGGAGCCGGTGTCGGTCACGGAAACGGTGACACAGACGCAGGCAGGCAGACAGGCAGGCAGATCCGGAGACAGAGAAGGAGCAGGAGCGTGCTGACGTCGGAAGTGCAGGTTCTGGCCGGTCTTGTGACTGGTGATCGGCAGTGGCTGACGGTGGCTGGCGGACTGGCACTGTGCGGTGTGGTTCTGTCTCTGTGGTGTCATCGGAGTCGACTGAAGGTGATGGCGCCGGCCGCGATCATGCGCATCGCGGGCTGGCTTCTGCTGACGGCGTGTCTGGCTGATCCGTTGTGGAGCAGCACGCGCCCGCGCCGCGGGGCCAACGTGATTGCCGTTGTGGCGGACGTCAGTCGCAGTCATCTGGTGGCGACCGATGAGACGTCGCGGACTCGCGCCGCGCAGATCGCAGCGCTGCTGGAAGCCGGCGAAATTGCTCAGCCGCCCGGCTGGCTGATGCGCCTTGGCCAGGATTTTGAGCTGCGTCGCTTTCTGATTTCCGATCGTCTGAGACAGGTCTCGCAATTTGGTCCACCGCAGTTCGACGGAGCGGCCTCGAATCTGCAGACCGGACTCGAACAGCTGAAACAGCGGTTTCAGGGACAGCCACTGGCCGGCATTATTCTGATCTCGGACGGGAATGCGACGGATCAGACGGATGCGCTGATTCAGCTGCAGGGCATGGCACCAATACACCCGGTGGTGCTGCCAGGCGATGCACCACGCCCTGACGCCGGGATTCGTCTGGTGACGGCAACGCAGACGGCCTTTGACGATGCGCCCGTGACACTGCAGGTCCAGCCCCGGGTCACTGGCGTCCGGGATGAGCGGCTGAAGGTCACGCTGCTGGATGTGCGGGGCACTCCGATTGAGATACAGACCTGCGCCGCCCGGGATGATACTCCTCTGCGATTTCGCCACCGTCCCGTCGGCGACGGGACGACTTTCTATCGTGTGCGAGTGCAGTTGCTGGACGCTGCCGGTGAACATCCGGCGGAAGAGCTGACGACGGAAAACAATGAGCAGCTGATTGCCGTGGACCGGGGAAGCCAGCCCAGAAGACTGCTGTATGTGTCGGGCCGGCCCAACTGGGAATTCAAATTCCTGCGACGGGCAGTCGAGGGAGATTCCAGGTTGCAGATTACGGGTCTGATAAGGATTGCTCGCAGGGAGGGGCGATTTGATTTCCGCGGGCGCGAAGGGGAGCGTTCGAATCCACTGTTTCGCGGATTCGACCCGACCGAGCAGGAAATCGCCGAAGAATATGACGAACCCGTGCTCGTCCGGCTCGGGACGCGGAACGAGGGCGAGCTGCGGGGTGGATTTCCGGAGACGGAAGCGGAATTGTTTCAGTACGACGCGATAATTCTGGACGATATCGAAGCTGATTTCTTTGTGGCCGACCAGATGAAGCTGATAGCGGATTTTGTGTCACGGCGCGGGGGCGGCCTGATGATGATGGCCGGTCAGGAGTCGTTTCGGCAGGGGGACTCTGATCGCACACCGATCGGCGATCTGCTTCCCGTGGATCTGAGCCGGGATGTGCCGGTCCCGGCACAGGAAGTGCGACTCAGCCTGACTCGGGACGGCTGGTTGCAGCCCTGGGTGCGGCTGCGATCCGATGAATCGGCGGAAACCGAGCGACTGGCCCGGATGCCGGGATTTCGCACGGTCAGCACTGCCGCCTTCATCCGACCGGGGGCAGTGGTGATGGCTGAGGTGGAGGACGTTGCCGGGCAGCGATGGCCGGCGCTGGTTGTGCAGCGTGTCGGAACGGGAC
>SYLK01000194.1 GCA_005809115.1 Planctomyces sp.
AGTGCGGTCTTGCCCATACTGGGTCGTGCTGCGAGGATGATCAGTTCCGTCGCCTGCAGCCCCGTCGTCTGGCGATCCAGATCCGTGAAGCCAGTCGTGATTCCAGTAACCTGTCCTTCCTGAAGCATTCGCTCGTCGATGCGATTGAAGGCTTCGATCAGGATGTCGCCGATGGCGATGTTGTTGATGTTCGACTGTTCTTCCATGATGCTGAAAATGCGCTTCTCGGCATTCTGCAGCAAATCGTCGACGTCCTCGGAAGCAGAGTAACTTTCACTCAGGATCTCGGTGCAGGCGTAGATCAGGGTGCGCAGCATCCACTTCTGACGCACAATATCGCTGTAATACCGCACGTGCGCGGCATGCGGTACGGTCAGCAGAATTTCCTGAATGTAGTCTCCGCCGCCGATCTCCTCGAGCTGATTCCGACGGCCCAGCTCTTCACCCAGAGTGACGCCGTCAATTCCCCGTACGCCAGCCTCGTACATCTGGTGAATCGCAGCGTAGATCTTCTGGTGCGAGTCGAGGTAGAAATGATCCTGGCGAAGCACTTCACCGATCTCATCGATCGCCTCGTTCAGCAGCAGCACACTGCCCAGAACGCCTCGTTCCGCGTCGAGATTCTGCGGAGGAAGCCGCAGCGAATCCGGGAGTGCCGGATTCGACCGCCGACCGCCGCCTGCTGACTTTCGCCGTTCTCCCGGGGACTTCCTGCCATTCTGATCCTGTGACATCACGCGCTCCACCCCGGATTCGGACTGTGCACATTCGATCAGGGGCTCGTTGCCGAGGGCACAACCCAGACTTTGACCTCGGTCTGCACTTTTTCGTGGAACCTGAGTTTCACGGTGTACATTCCCAGTTCCTTGATCGGGCCTTCCAGCTTCACGTGCTCAGCCTCGACCGGATGTCCGGCCGCCTTCAGCGCTTCGCTGATATCGCGCGCAACCACGGACCCGTAGAGATGATTGTCGGCGGTGGCGTGCGCCTCGATCGTGGCGCTGTATCGGCTGACGCTCTCGGCGATCTTCGCGAAGCTTCGAACACGGTCGGATTCAATCTTTGCCAGCTGTTCCTTGTGTCGCTCGACCATGCGCTTGTTCTGCAGTGTCGCTGGCGTCGCCTTTCCCTGTGGCAGCAGATAATTCCGCGCGTAACCAGGCTTTACTCGCACGATCTCGCCCCGGTGACCCAGATTATCCACGTCGTGGACCAGCAGAACTTCGACGGAGCGCGAGGAACCAGCAGTTTGACTTACCATCGGAACAGAAATCCTTCATTCAAAGTCGTCAGAATGGAACATTGTCATCCGCAGCAGAGGACGGCATGTCATCATAAAACGCCTGATCAGGCGTCCGTGTACCTGTCGGATCACCGCCAGCAAATTCGGCTGCCGGTCGAGTGGTTCCGCCAGACGTTTCTCCGCTCGACGCGGTTCCGCCGGACGTGTTTCCGCTGGCACGGGGAGCACCGCCGCCGCCACCACCACCACCACCGTCACCCCGACTGCCCAGCATGTGCATGGATTCGCCGACCACCTTCAGTTTGGAGCGTTTCTGCCCAGTCTCGCGGTCATCCCACTGATCGAGATGCAGTCGACCTTCGATCAGCACCTGGCGACCCTTGTTCAGGTATTCACCGGCGATTTCGGCCTGCCTCCCCCACAGAGTCACGTCAATAAATGTCGTCTCTTCCTTCCGCTCATTCGAATTCTTGTCGGTCCACTGGCGGTTCACTGCGATTCCCAGATCCGTGACAGCCGTGCCTCCCGTTGTGTATCGCACCTCGGGATCACGAGTGAGGTTTCCCACCAGAATCACTTTGTTGAAAGACGCCATCGGTGATTACTCCACGAGGATGATTCACGCTCCGATACAACCTGAAAAAACAAGGAAAAAACGCGCCGCAGCAGCCGGTGCAGCATACTGCCGAGTTCGGTGCGGGTCAGAGCGGCCACTCCGGACCTTCCGGGCCTCAATGCCCCGGACGCACCGCCCACCGTCAGGAGACCGACGCATTGAGGCATCAGTCCGTGTCATTCGGCTTCGCTGTCCGCGGCGACCGGTACTGCAGCAACTGCCTCGGCTTCCGGAGTCGCGCCAGTGATGGCCGCCACGGTGGCGTCAAACACCTCGCGGGGTTGGGTGATGACCATCTGCCTGACGATTGTCTCGCTCAACTGCGCCTGCCGCACCAGTGTCTTCATTCCGGCACCCGGCATCGTGAAACACACAATGTAGTGCATTCCCTTTTTCATGCCGTTGATTTCATAGGCAAGTTTACCGTCCTGCCATGGGCGATGAGCAACCACAGTGGCGCCGGCTTTCTTCAGCACCGTCATGATATCACCCACTATGGCATCCGAATCCATCGCGAATTTGCCACTGTCAACCAGAAACATACCCTCGTAGAGCTTCTCGCGAACTGGTTTGCTCTCTGCCACCGCTGCTGCTGCACTCATAAGACCCACCCTGAAGTGATTGCCTGTTAAGAGGAACTCTGATTAAAACGACTCATGACTGCCAGAAGCCCGGCGTCAAGACAGTATTCAATGGAATCCACCGCCCGCCGCACGGCAATTTCCACAGCCGCTCTTTCTTCGCTGCGAAACCGACCCAGAACCCAGGCCGTCGCGTCCATCTGACCCGGCGGACGACCAATCCCGATTCGCAGCCTGGGTACCTTGTCAGTCCCCAGACGCAACAGAATATCCGCCAGCCCCTTCTGCCCACCACCAGAACCAGACGCGCGCCACCTCAACTGACCGTTCGGCAAATTCATGTCATCACAAACAACCACAATTTCTTCCGGCGCAATTCGAAAAAATCGCGATATCTGCTGCACCGACTGCCCGCTCTGATTCATAAACGTCAGCGGGGTCACCAGCAGAATTCTGCGGTCCTGCCGCACCGCCTCTCGAATCTCCGCCTGACATTTCTGCTGCGGCCTTCCACACTGCCAGCGCTCCGCCAGCTCGGCAATCACCTCAAAACCGACGTTATGTCGCGTACCAGTGTACTGTTGACCAGGATTTCCCAGTCCCACGATCAGCTTCAGCGGTAATGACTGTGCTGTTGGCTCGGTCTGTCCGGATTCGCCCGCGGGCTCCGTCACACAACGGCCTTCCGCGGATCATACAATTCAACCAGAACCGCGTCACCTGCCGACGCCAGTCGGACGAACTCGGGGAGCGCCACGTCGGCCGCTTTCACAGAATCCCCGATCCTGAGCGCCCCGATTCTGACCTGAATCGATTTTGGGACCCGGTAATCCGGACATGTGACGGTAATGGTTTTCTCCAGCTGTCGCACTGCGCCGCCGTCCTTCAGGCCGACCGGCTCTCCGCGAAGCTCGATTGGCACCGAACAGGTCGTGACGCCGTTCGGGTCCACCATTCGCAGATCCAGATGCCGCACAAACGTGCTGAACGTGTTCCACTGCACTTCCTGCACAACCGCCTTGTCGACTTTCCCGTCCAGTTCCACGTCGACGACAGATGAGCGTGTGGCAATCAGCTGCTCAACCAGCTCTGCACAGACAGAAACCGATTCTGATTTGCGGCCCAGCCCGTAAATGTTGGCGGGAACGCGACCTGAAATTCTCAGGCGGCGGGTTTCAGCAGTACCCAGCTTCCCGCGGCGTTCAACGGGTACACGAAGATCTTCGGTCATGGGAATTTCCGGCTCAGCCAAACAAAACTCTGAAAATTCAGGCCAGGATCTCTGCCTGAGACCCGATTCGCGGATGCGACCTGCTTTCCGGCTGCCAAAACGGGGGGCAACCTGAGGAAACGCGGAAGGATACCGCCGTTCTTTTCGACGTTCAACACCAGATGGGCTCCGGAATCCCGAGAATCGAAAACGAGTCGGTTTCCGGGCACCCGTCCCCCAGTCCCGACAGTCGCCCTCCGAATCCAGGAATCGCAGAATCCGTTCGGATTTTTGCACATTCCCGGTTTTCCCGCGATTCGATTGAATCCGGCGACCAGTTCTGCCTTAATTCCGCAGCTTCGTTCCCGCAGGATCACGGCCTCGGAACCGATCGGTCTCCCTGTCCGTCTGCTGCCCTGATGTGATTCTGCTGAATTCCCTGATATCCCGGAAATTCTTTCCATGGCCCCTCAGTTCAGCGATTTTGCCCGGTCGCTTAATGTCGAAACCGCATTTACCGTGCTGGCCGCCGCCAGGAAACTGAAGGCTACCGGCAAGGATG
>SYLK01000195.1 GCA_005809115.1 Planctomyces sp.
AGGCGTTTCGCCGAACCGCTCGAGTAACCGTCGGATATCCAGCCAGCCCAGTCCGTCCACGGTGTAGCCACTCGACTGCCTCAGATCGGTCCAGTGCGGGTGTTTCGTGATGTCTTCCGCCTGGCCCATGGCTGTGGCCACGATCTGCTCGGAGGCGCGGAGACCGACACCAATCACCAGGTGGCCGGATTCCGCCCACCAGGCGACTTCCACGTCCGGGACGGTGGCGTTGATGACGGAGATCGTCCGGCCGTGGAGCGTCTTCTGCGAGATCGTCTGGCCTTCCTGGGCTGCGACCTGACGGACGAGTGGTTCCAGCGATTCCTGAAACTCGGCCGCATCGTGCAGCACGACCACGCCATACGGAGCCAGGTCCTGGCCGCTGGAGGATAGGCTGCCGGCGACGGAGAACCCGTGGGCGCGCAGATGTTCCGCAGCCCTCCGGGCCACGACACCCATATCGCTGCCGCCTGCCGATGCCATGACCTGCACCAGTTCCATCAGCCGCGTTGTTAGCTGGGTTTCCTCGAGTGCCTTCCATGCAGCCGTTTCGCGGATGGCGGGCAGATGAGCGGCCGATCCGTCGTAAGTCAGAACCAGAAAGCTGTTCTCGGGCAGCAGCGTCTGAGGATGAATTTCCGAAGGTCGGGTCTTTGAGTCGACCGAGGCACCGAAGAGTGCAATGGCTGCGAAGGCGAGTGTCAGGCATCCGACACATTTTCTTAATGTCATGATCGTCGACTCCCCGAATGAGCATTGGTAAAGCAGCGCGGAAGCCGAACGAGATTCCACTCAGCATCGCTCACCTGACGCTTTCGTCCGGATTCTAGAGCTTTGGTCATGAGACACACACGCTGTTCCCATGCGAAACTGGCTGTCGGCCGTCGTTGTCCCTGTGATCGGGCTTTACACCGGGCTGTGAATCCGATCAGATGCCGGTCTGTGAGGAGTGTGCCGGGAATGGGTCGCTCGCGTGACTCAAACTCAACGCAGCACCTGCGAACAGGAGGGCCGATGCCGCAGACACGATCCGGCAAGAACGATGAAGGGGGCGGTGATGACCAGCGCACGACGCGCTGCACGCTCTGCGGAACAGAGTCTCAGTTCTTCCAGAAGGACTCAGCACGTCGCTATTTTCGCTGCCCCTGCTGCCGGCTGGTGTTTGTGGATCCTCGCGATCTGCCGAGCCGTGAGAATGAGTACGCTCACTACCAACTGCATCAGAATGATCCCCGCGACAGGCGATATCGCGACTTTCTGAATCGCCTGTTTGAACCCATGAATGCGCGTCTGACCGCGCGGAGCCGGGGACTGGACTTTGGCAGTTGCCCGGGGCCGGCCCTTTCGCTGATGTTTACCGAAGCGGGGCACACGATGCAGATCTACGATCCGTTTTACGCCCCGGATCCGAGTGTTCTGCAGGGGCTATACGACTTTATCACCGCCAGCGAGGTGGCTGAGCACTTTCATCAGCCAGGTGAGGAATTTGCCCGACTCTGGTCGTTGCTGCATCCGCACGGCTGGCTGGGCATCATGACGAAGCGTCTGCGTGACGCGGACTCATTCGGCACCTGGCACTACAAGCTCGACCCGACCCATGTCAGCTTTTTTTCCCTGGAGACGTTTCACTGGCTGGCCCTTCGGCTGCAGGCGGAATGCGTGGTTGCGGGAAATGATGTGGTGCTGTTTCGGCGGACGTGGCGTGCAGAAGTCACGGCCGGGCATCGGCTGTCTGAAGATCCCGGTCGTTGTCCAGCCAACGAGTCAGCTGCGTCCGAGGCCGTTCTGTGGGGCGCGTGAAAACGTCCGGGCGGGGATCGATTTTCAGAAGAAATCGGAAATCGGAGGAGAAACTTCTGGAATCCCCTGCTGAGGGCAATGTAACGTGGGCGGCGCAACTCCGGATCCTGCGCCCTGAGCGTCGTTTCCTCAAACAATCGCTGGCATATATTCGGGCCGGATCCGGGAGTGTGATACATGCCTTAGCTCTGCATGTTGCTTTTCGCCATTGGCAGCGTTGTCGGCAGCGCCGATTTCGCATCCGCTGTCACGACCATCCGTTCCGAAGACTTCGAACGCACCGGTGTGCCGGTTTGCGGAAGTTATCGGAATCTGGTGACGAACCACACCGAAAGGCTCGGCGTTGCACCTGAGCCTCCGCCGGTGGGTCTTCTGGTTTTCGAACGTCCATCGGCCGCAACCCGGTGATCGTAATTCGTTTGGCTCGCGCAGAAAGGAGGTGAGGCCTGCTTCGTCTCTGTCGTAAGTGGTAGTGTAACGAGTCAGTTGTCAGACTTTCCCGAGAGTTAATCCAGAAAAGTGCATCAGTATGCAGATCAGTAATCTCGTATCGGCAGGCAGCAAACATGTCTGCAGGAGTTTGATGGTGGGGGCCATGCTAAGCTCCGCCATCAGTACGTTGAGCGCGTCCCCGCTGAATATCACAAATATCGACGGGAGCTGGGTCAACGGCAATCCGGCCGCGAGTATCACAGCGCTCTCAAACGTCGCCAGTCCGGGAACGGACTCTGTCCGATGGGGCGGCACGCTGGGAGATCTCACGAGCGGCAGCGGCTACGATTTAGCGCCGGCGGCCGATCTCATCCCCGTGACGCTCAACTCGGCGTTCGCACTGGGGACGTTCACACATCGCAACCAGCCCATCGGCTTTTCGATCACCGATATTGCCTACGCGTTTCAGTTCGATACCAATGGCGTTCCGGCGAATTTCAGCGATTCGTTTGATTTCGATCACAACGAGACGCCAAACAGCACCGGAACTTCGCCCGCTGATGACGATATCGTGACCATCAGTTCGGTGAACCTGAACGGGCTGATCAACGTCGGTCTGGATACCTTCTTCTTCAACCTGCTCGGATTCTCGGCAGATGGTGGGGTTACAATCAGTGACGTCTTCAGCTCGCCGGAGGGGGGCAACAACAGCGTGGTGTTGTATGGCATTGTCACCGATCAGCCACTGAACGGGGTTCCGGAGCCCGGAACCCTCGGTCTTCTGTTGACCGGGGTTCTGGGGCTTGCGGTTTTCCGAAAGAAGGGGTCGTGCTAGCCGGTAAGCGCCAGCGAGCCACACACCGGCAGCCAATAGGTCCCAGGACGGCGGCTTTGCCCGGGCGCACCGGAACACCGTGACGTGCATTATGTGTAACACCTTTGTTAATGGTGTGTTTTTAGCAGAAGTCTGTCCCCTCCCCGCCTGCCGCGGCGCAGGCGGGAGAGGGGCAAGGGACCCCGGGGGTGGCCAATCATCCCGTGCGGTATTCCAGGATCGCAACTGCATTTTTCGCGGTTGGAAGGGAGCGGAAGGCCGGCTTCAGGCTTCTTGAACGACAATCGGACGCGGAAAGGAAGGTGCAGTCGCGCTCGGAACGGGTCAGTTCTTGTTGGCTGGAGTGACGGTGAAGCGGTCCGTGCAGCGATGTCCCGCAGGTGGAAAATTCATTGAACCTGCGGAAGCCTGACAAGGGAGCTCTTCTTCAGCTGGATTCCAGCGGTGCTGACGAACGCCGCTGGCTGGCGATTCCCGAGATCAATCGCTGCCGCGTAACTTGCGCTCCCAGCTGAGGCCGGTTGACATGAAGGCGGAGCTGAACTCACTGCGCCGCAGCGTCATCCGCAGCGTGCCGGCTCGTGATGAGCCATGCATCAGGAGCAGTGCCGTTCCCCCGGGTCTCGAGACAACTCGCCCCAGCGGAAGATCGACAGGAAATCGCCTGACGTGATTGTCTCCCCGGGCTTGTGCTCAGGCGCACTCGATGCCGGGCGTGAAGGGCTGGACGCCGGCCTCCACGCGCAGGAATGACACCTGCTGGAAGTTCCTGCATTCCGGACTCTGGCGGATCAGATGCGTGACGGCCGATTGGGACTCGCGAAACCTGACGCCCTGCTGGTATGGTATCCCGTTTGCCTCTCGGCGACGGAATCCGTGTGTTCCATTCGAGGTGATCCGCTGAGTCTGTACTGACAGGGGCTGGTCGATGGCGACTGATGATCGCGTGGAATCCCTGCTGCGGCGGTCCCGGGCTGTGCTGTCCAGGATCGAGGGAATTCAGCTCGTTGCCGGACTGCAGCAGCGTGTCAGCGTGCTGCGAGACCAATGGGGAATTGCCCATATCTACGCGGAAAACAGCCGCGATCTGTTCTTCGCCCAGGGTTTCTGCATGGCGCAGGACCGACTGTTTCAAGTCGACCTGTGGAGGCGAGTTGCCCGCGGTGAGACGGCCGAACTCTTCGGGGAGGAATCCATCGCCGCCGATCGGTTCGCCAGGCTGTTCCGTTATCGAGGCGACATGAATGACGAGTGGACGAGCTATTCGCCGGATACTCGTGAAATCGCCGAGGCTTTCACCGCGGGAATCAATGCCTGGATCGACGAGATCGGTGATCGATTGCCGATCGAGTTCCAGCTTGCCGGCTATCGACCTTCGCACTGGCAGCCCGAAGACATTCTCGGTCGGATGTCCGGCATGGTCATGTCAGGTAACTGGGAAAAGGAAGTGGCTCGGGCGAGATTGATTCAGGCCGTCGGCGTGGAACGTGCCCATCTGCTTGCCCCCACCGACCCGGTTCGCCCGTTTGCCTTTGCACCCGGGCTGAATTCCGATGTGATCCGAAGTGAAATTCTCGACGGACTCCGTGCCGCCATGCGCGTGCTGAGATTCACACCATCCACTTCAGAGAGCAACAACTGGGTCGTCAGCGGGATGCGCTCGGCGTCCGGGAAACCATTGCTGGCCAGCGACCCTCATCGGGCCATCACCCTCCCGTCGCTGCGGTACATGGTCCATCTGAATGCCCCGGGCTGGGATGTGATCGGGAGCGGGGAACCAGCACTTCCCGGTGTGGCACTGGGTCACAACGCGCGAATTGCCTGGGGTTTTACGATCGTGGGGACCGATCAGGCCGACCTGTTCGTGGAACAGACGCATCCCGAGGACCCGCGCCGGTACCGCGCCGGGGATCACTGGGAGGCAATGACAGTTGTGCGAGAGGAGATCAGCGTTCGCGGTCGGCCCGAGCCGCTGGTTCTCGAACTGCGATTCACTCGCCACGGCCCGGTCGTGTGGCAGGATGAGAAACGGCATGTCGCAGTGGCACTGAAATGGGCCGGAAGTGAACCGGGGGGTGCCGCGTATCTGGCCAGTCTGGCCCTTGATCGCGCCAGCAATCGTGAGGAATTCCTGAACGCTCTGTGTCGCTGGAAAGTCCCCGGCCTGAACTTTGTTTATGCGGATGTCGACGGGGAATTCGGCTGGGTGGCTGCCGCCGCAACGCCCGTTCGTCGCACAGGTGACGGGCTGCTTCCGGTACCAGGCCAGACAGACGCGTTCGAATGGGACCGTTTTCTCAGCGTCTCTGAGCTGCCTCAGTCGTTTAGTCCGCCCTGCGGATGGCTGGCGACAGCCAATCAGAACATCGTTCCACCGAATTACTCGCACCAGATCGCATTCGACTGGGCGGCACCGTGGCGATTCCGCCGGATCGAAGAGATTCTGAACCAGCCGCAGTCGTGGACTTCCGAGGATTTCCGGAGACTGCAGCATGACAGCGTTTCACTGCCGGCGGTGGCGCTGCAGACCGTCCTGCGACAGGTCACGCTGCCTGACGAACTGCAGGCCCCGGGCGATCTGATTTCCACCTGGGACTGCGACCTGAGCACTTCGGCCGCCGCCGGTGCACTTTACGCCGTCTGGATGCAGGAACTGTCGACCGCCATGTATGGCCTCCATCCGGACTTGCCCGAATTCCCTGAACGCGGAGACCTGCGAAGCGCATTCGTCGTCCTGCAACATCTGGCAAACCCGTCGGAGGCATGGTTCGGAGCCAGCGCCGTCGCTCGCCGAAATGATCTGCTGGTCCGGACACTGAAGACCGCCGTCGGGAGAACCAGGACGCTGCTGGGTGAAGATTCGTCGCAATGGAGCTGGGGCCGACTGCACCAGGCAACATTCCGCCACCCGATGGAAGGTCTGATTCCGGAAATCGCCGAGGCGTTCAATGTTGGCCCGTTTCCCCGGAGCGGAGACGCGAACACCGTCCTGAATACCCGGCACAATCCGGAATTCCAGCAGATCCACGGAGCTACCTATCGTCACATCCTTGATATCGGCGACTGGGATCGCGCCGTTGCCACGAGTGCTCCGGGTCAATCGGGGCAGCCCGGCAGCCCTCACTATGCGGATCTGGCAGCATTGTGGGCGAAGGGAGAATACTTCCCGCTCGCCTGGTCACGTGCCGCCGTGGAGACGGTCACGAAACATCGCCTGACACTTCTGCCACAGGGACAGCCCTGAAAAACTGTTCTGTGTAGTGAACTCCGATTCCGGGGCCAGCCGGCGCGATTGCTGATCCACCCGAAGTTCAAACAGTAACAGGGAACACGCTCAGCCTTCCGGGCGCCGGTGGAATCGCACCGCAGGGCCACTGGACCACATCAGGGAGTGGCCGGGGAAGCCGGGCGTCCGACGGGTTGGGCGCGTCCGGCGGAGTTGTGTCCGGGCCCATTACGCTTCGTTGTCGGACGTCGATTTCGGGAGGAACACAATCAGGAAGGTGGCCACGGGACCGATGAGCAGAGACACCAGCCACCACAGGAAACCGCTGCGACGTTTCGACTGGGCCAGCCCGGCATTGATCAGCGACAGGGTTCCCCAGCCCACGAAAAAATCTCGATACTGATTCATCAGTCGCCTGCTTTCCGCGATGAGAAAACGTTGAAACGGGGATGAAGACCGGGACATTCCGGGAATCACCCAGTCGGAGTTCATTGGCCAGACTCCTGGGGGGAGCGAATTCTCAGATCCGACACCATAGACGATAAGAGACTGGCCTTCCGGAAGCAACGACAACCGTCGGGCCGTTCGTTCCGGGTCCCGATCACGGGAGAC
>SYLK01000196.1 GCA_005809115.1 Planctomyces sp.
CCAGGACAGGGGCGCGACAGCCGACTGATCGCACGAGTCAGCGCTGTCAATCCTGAAGAGCGGATGCCGCCGAAGGGGGCTGCCCTCAGTCAGCGTGAGATTGCGATCCTGCAGTCATGGATCGACGGAGGAGCGCTCGCACCTCCGGACGAGATTGTGGCACAGAATCCTCGGGACCACTGGGCGTTCCGGCCGCTGCGACCTGCTGTTCCGCCGTCGGTTCGTGATGAAGTCTGGCCGCGGAACGATATCGATCGGTTCGTGCTGGCCCGTCTGGAGGCGCGCGGCTGGCGTCCGAATCCATCGGCGTCAAAGGAGTCGTTACTGCGCCGGGCATATCTCGACCTGCACGGCATTCCGCCGACGACAGCGGAGCAGCAGAAATTTTTGCGTGCGGCAGCAGACAGCTCGTTTGATGCGCTGGTGCAGAAGCTGATCCGTCACGAAGCCTGCGGTGAACGAATGGCGCGGCACTGGCTCGACGTTGTCCGATACGCAGACTCCAACGGTTATGAACGTGACGCAGCCAAGCCCGAAGTGTGGCGGTACCGAGATTACGTCATTGCCGCCTTCAACGCTGATCTGCCATTTAATCGCTTCATCCTGGAGCAGCTGGCCGGCGACGAACTGCCGGATGGTGATGCGAATGCGATGATCGCCACGGGATTTCATCGTCTGGGGCCGTGGGACGACGAACCGGCCGATTTCGCGGCAGATCGGTATGATCAGCTGGATGACATCGTCAGCACGACCAGTCAGGCGTTTCTGGGGCTCACGCTGGGGTGTGCCCGCTGCCACGACCACAAGTTTGATCCGCTGACGCAGCGAGACTACTACAGTATGGTGGCGGTCTTCAGTCCGCTGGTCCGACCTCGGGCAGGCCGCACGGAACTGACGCTGCCCATCGCCACGCTGACTGAGCGTCGCGGGATGACGGATGAACAGAAGAAGGCCGCGCCGCAGGGATATTTCCTGGATGAACCCGCGGCGACGCCTCCGGCCACGCACATTCTGCTGCGCGGCAACGCACATCAGCCAGCGGCAGAGGTTGCACCGGCCGTTCCAGTGGTCCTGGCTGAAGTGCCATGGCAATTTCTGCCCTCGGGAGAGTTCACATCGCAGCGGCGGCTGTCTCTGGCGCGCTGGCTGGTCACTGACGGGAATGCCCTGACTTCCCGGGTTATCGTCAATCGCGTCTGGCAATGGCATTTCGGCGATGGTCTCGTCCGCACTCCGAACGACTTTGGGCTCACCGGAGAGCCACCGGGCCACCCGGAGCTGCTCGAGTACCTCGCCTGGTGGTTCGTGCATGAGGCCGACTGGTCACTCCGAAAACTGCATGAACTGATCGTGACCAGCCGGACCTGGCAGCAGAGCCGTGATCACCGAGATGAGTGCGTCGGGGCGGACCCGGAGAATCGGCTCCTGTGGCGACGTGCGCCGCAGCGACTGGAAGTCGAATCGATTCGTGACAGCATTCTGGCCGTCAGCGGTCAGCTGGATCGGACGCTGTACGGACCTCCGATCTATCCCCTGATACCCCGCGAAGCACTGGAGAGTCATGCCGACAAGGCCTCAATCTGGCCCGCCTTTGACGAGCGTGCGGCGGCGCGCCGGACGGTATATGCCTTCACCAAACGGTCTCTGATGGTGCCGCTGCTGGAAGTGTTCGATCTCTGTGACACGACTCGCTCGTCGCCAAAACGCAGCGTCACGACGGTGCCGACGCAGGCCCTGACACTGTACAATGGCGAATTCGTGCTGCAGCAGTCTCGGCATCTGGCACGGCGGCTGGAGTCAGAAGCCGGACATGATCCGCCGGGGCAGATCGACCTGGCCTGGCGTCTGGCGCTGTGCCGCCCGCCGGCAGCGGATGAGATGGAAGCGATGCTGCGATTCCTGAGCGAGGAAATACGACAGCTGCAGGCCGACCGTGTCAGTCTGGAAGACCGGGAACTTCGGGAAGCGGCCCTTGTCCAGCTCTGTCGTGTTCTGTTTAACCTGAAAGAGTTCGTGTATCCGAACAGAGAACCAGCACGTGTTCTCCGGTCCCGGCAAGTGGTTTTCTCCAGATCAGGTGTCGGCATGAGCGATCTCAACTCAGGCTTTCCTTCACATGCGGCGCTCTGCCAGCGAACCCGGCGCATGTTACTCCGGGAGGCGGGCGGCGGCTTCGCGGGGTTAGCGCTGCTGGATCTGCTGGCGCGCGATCGAGCATTCGCGGGCGCTCTGGCCATGCGGACCTCGCATTTCGCTCCCAGGGCGCGGCATGTTGTATTCCTGTTCATGAATGGTGGGCCGAGCCAGGTCGACACATTTGACCCCAAACCCGCCCTGGACCGGCTTCACGGCCAGTCCTGGTCCAGTCCGCTGGCGGTTGGTTCCAACGGCCGACCGATCGGCCGGCTGACGAAAAGCCCGTTCAGGTTCCGGCAGCATGGAGCGAGTGGCCTTCCGATCAGCAGCCTCTACCAGCATCTGGCCCGTCACGCCGACGACCTGTGCGTGATTCGTTCGATGCATACCGACACGGCCGCCCATGCGTCGGGTTGTCTCCAGATGAATACCGGCAGCGTCATCATCGGCCGGCCGGCTCTCGGTGCCTGGCTGAGCTACGGACTGGGGACGCAGAATGAGAGCCTGCCCAGCTTCGTGGTGATGACGGACCCTCGCGGTGGTCCGATCGGCAGCGCCTCGAACTGGACCAGTGGCTATATGCCCGCCAGCTATCAGGGCACATTGTTTCGCAGTGGTGGTTCACCGCTGCTGGACCTGGCCACGCCGCCAGGCGTCAGCGCAGCTTCGCAGCGCCGTGGACTTGACCTGCTGAGGTCGCTGAATGAACGTCATCTGGAGCGCAGTCCGCAGGAAGCGGAGTTGCTGGCCCGAATGGAATCGTACGAACTGGCCTTCCGCATGCAGACGGCGGCGGCGGAGGCTGTGGCACTGGAGCAGGAAACGGCTGCGACGCGGCTGATGTACGGAGTCGATCGGGAACCCACTTCCGACTTTGGCCGGAAATGCCTGATTACCCGGCGGCTGCTGGAGCGGGGAGTCCGATTCGTGCAGCTGTACTCGGGCGGCGGACACATTGAAGACACCTGGGACGGCCACACGGACTGCGTCACCAATCACACCGTCCACGCCGGAGAAACGGATCAGCCCATCGCGGCTCTCATCAGCGATCTGAAGCGCACCGGTCTGTGGGACGAGACATTACTTGTCTGGGGCGGGGAATTCGGTCGCACGCCAACCAGTGAGGGAATCGACAAGCCCGGCCGTGACCATGACTGGCACGGAGTCTCGATGTGGCTGGCGGGAGCCGGCGTGCGGGGCGGACAGGCCATCGGATCCACGGACGAAGTGGGCTTCGCGGCTGTCGAAGACCGCTGCCACGTACGAGATCTCCATGCCACGATCCTGCACCTGATGGGCCTGGACCATCGCCTGCTGACCTGGTTTCATCAGGGCCTGGATCAGCGGCTGACCGGCATCGAACACGAAGCCCGGGTGATCCGAAATGCACTGATCTGAGGACCGGCACTGACTCACTGAGGACCGGCCAAAAAATGAGTTGAACAAACTCATGAAA
>SYLK01000197.1 GCA_005809115.1 Planctomyces sp.
ATCGGTCCCGGAGGGACCGCACCCGGATCCGTTCTTCTCCCATTGTCTCCGGCTGTATTACGCTCGCTGGCTGACACAGCATCGGTATTTCGACGAGGCGCTGACGATTCTGGAGTCTCTCAGTCCCGAGCAGAGCATTGATCCTGCGGCCATCTTTTTTTACCGTGCCGTCTGTCAGCAGGCACTGCTGCAGCGGCAGCCGGCAATGGACAGTCTGGCGCTCCTGCTGAATCACACCCTGGATGTTCCTTCACGATTTCGTGTGGTGTCCGAGATGATGCTGGCTGAACTCACACAGCAGAATCCTGACGGGCTGTCTGAGGCGGCACAGGTCATGACGGATGTGCAGCGCCGACTGGATCTGGGCCGCTCCGGCGAAAAAGTTCAGGAACAGGAAACCCGGGTGATTGCGCTGCTGGACAAACTGCTGGAAGATCTCCAGAAAAAGCAGCAGCAACAGCAACAGCAGAGTGGTGAGGGCAGCGGGGAGGGCGACCAGAATCAACCGGGGCAGCAGGGCGCAACTCGCAGTGTGATTAAGGGCTCAGCGGCTGAAGGCACGGCGGATCGCCGGGAACTGACGGAAAACGGCGCATGGGGCCTGCTGGACAAGCAGGCTGAGGCACAGGCTCGGGAACTCATTCGGCAGCGGTTCCCCTCCAACTATCTGGACGCCATCAGTCGCTATACTAAACGCATCGCTGAGCGTCGTTAGGACACTCCGGAGGTTCCGACACACTGGTTCCGACTGCAGTACAGGACAGCGAGCGCTCCGCAACCGCAGCTCGCTGATCATTGACCGCGGTCTGAGACGATCGAGTCCGATACCTGCCCGAGGCTGACGTCAGATGATTCTGCAGGAGGATTGCTGAAGATGTTCACAGTGATGCTGCTGATGCCACTGCTGATGGCTGACGCGCCCTCGGTCCGCCTTTCCGATCTGGATGGTCAGGTCGTGGAAGGCGCTCTGACGGGGATCACGGCGGAAGCGATCACCGTCGAGACAGTGCAGGGGACCGTCTCAGTCCCGTCGGCACAGATCCTGGAGCTGGACCTGCCCGTTGTGAGGCCGTCGGCAGGGGAGGCACCGGCTGAATCCGGGCTGCAGCAGGTTCTGCTGCACGACGGAGGTCGGTTGAGCGGAAGTCAGGTGACCAGATCGGCACAGAAACTGGAACTGCGGAGCGAGCTGTCGGTGGGGCTGGAAATCCCGTCCGCCGACGTCCGAGCCGTGCGACTGCAGCCGCGGAAGCCTGCGCTGGACGACCAATGGAACACGTTTCTGCAGCGCGATGACGACAAGGACCTGCTGATCGTTGTCGGAAGAGAAGGCGAAGGGCTGGATTTTCTGTCCGGGATCGTCGGCTCGATCAGTGACAGCGAGGTTTCGTTCCTGCTGGACGGAGACCGGATTCCGGTGCCGACGCAGCGCGTCTTCGGAATCGTTTTTGCGGCGGCGAAACCCGCTCAGCAAACTTCGCCCATCATCCTCGAATTTTCCGCCGGTGACCGGCTTTCCGCCACAGGGCTGACGTGTGATGGTCAGACACTGCAGATTCAGACGTCCTGGAAGCAGCAAATCACGCTGCCGCTGACACAGGTCCGCCGCATCGATTTCAGCAGCGGCCGAATCCGGTATCTTTCCGACGAGGAGCCCATCCGGGTGGAATTTTTCGGCATTGATCCGGAGGGTTCCATCTTTGCCGGCCTGCTGGATCAGGAAACGGCCCGGCTGCTGTACGGCCCGCAGCGCGACAAGACCATTGATGCGAGGGCGCCGATTCGGCTCCGCGGTCGAAAATTCGAAAAGGGACTCTGCCTTCATTCGAAGACCGAACTCAGTTATGCGCTGGACCAGAAGTTCTCGGTCTTCGAAGCTCTGGCCGGAGTGGACGACGAAGTGGCCTTCAATCAGTCGAGCAGGGTCCTGCTGAGAATCACGGGCGACGGCACGACGCTGTTTGAACAGGACTTCGCGACCGCGGATGAGCCGGTGCGGCTGAAGCTGCCGGTGGCCGGGATGGCCACACTCACGATTCTTGTCGACTACTCGGACGGCGACAGCAGCTGTGACTGGCTCGATCTGGCCGATGCCAGGCTGATTCTTGCCACAAAGGACAAATGATGGCTGATCGTCGCGTGCCGTTCCAGATCGCTCTCTGTCTGTGCAGTGGCCTGCTGGCTGCCTGCGGGTCACCAGCGGCTCAGGGAACTCCGCCGTCAGCGGCGCTGCTGCAGCGAGAGGCGGCCCGCATCCAGGTGCTGCAGCGGATCATGCCGGCGGTCGTCTGCGTGATGGGACCGGACGGGCAGGGCGGCGGGTCCGGCGTGCTTGTCTCGCCTGACGGATTCGCAGTCAGCAATTTCCACGTGACATCCGCCTGCGGGACCTTCATGAAGTGCGGTCTCAGTGATGGCCGACTGTACGATGCCGTCATCGTGGGAATTGACCCGACCGGAGACCTGGCTCTCCTGCAGCTTCAGGGCCGCACTGACTTCCCCTGCGCGACCAACGGAGACAGCGATGCCGTGCAGACGGGGCAGGAAGTTCTGGCGCTGGGAAATCCGTTCCTGCTGGCTTCCGACTTCACTCCGACCGTCACGTACGGAATCGTAAGCGGGACTCAGCGATACCAGTATCCGGCCGATACGATTCTGGAGTACACCGACTGCATCCAGATTGATGCTTCGATCAATCCCGGAAATTCCGGAGGACCGCTGTTCGATATTGAAGGCAACCTGATCGGGATCAATGGCCGCGCGTCGTTCGAGAAACGCGGCCGGATCAGTTCCGGTGCAGCCTACGCAATTTCCGTGCGACAGGTCATGCTCTTCCTGGATCATCTGAAATGCGGTCTGATTGCCGACCACGGGACTGCGGACTTTACGGTGGAGACATCCGGTGACGGACTGGTCGTGGTGCGGGAGGTTTCCGAAGTCTCGGAGGCGTGGCGCCGCGGACTGCGGCCTCAGCATGAACTGATTTCGTTCGCCGGACGGGGACTCACCAGTGCCAACGACTTCAAGAATGTGCTGGGAATCTTTCCCGATGGGACCCGAGTGCCGCTGACGTGGCGCAGCAGGGAAGGCGTTCATTCGGCCACAATCCGACTGCGGCCGCTGCACGACGGTCAACTCACGGCAAAGATGCAGACGGAACGTCAGCCACCCGTGCCCGAGAACCCTGAAGAGCCGCCGCATCCGGAGCCTGGTCAACAACCACAAAAGCCTGCTGCAGTGCCCGAATCGCTGAAATCTCTGTTCGCCGAACGCGACGGATTCGCAAACTATGCGTTCAATCTGCGGCGCCGGAACGAGCTGCTCCGGCCACTGATGGAAATCCCCGGACTGCGCTCCGAGAGTCCGCGCACCTGGGTTTTCCGGCTGACTGATCCGTCGTCGCAGCCGGCGGATACGGGTGAACTGGTGATTGCGGACGAAGGGGCCGGGCTCACCATGACCAGCGGAGTCTGGTATCAGTCGGCCGGAGCCTCCGCGGACAGCGATGAACCGCCCCGATTTCGCGGACTGCTCATCGCAGCCCTGCAGTGGTATCGCCTGTTCGAAAAAGGAGAGGCAGCATTCAGTGAAGTCACGGCAGCCGGTCGACTGCTGTATCTGCCCGGTGAGAAAATCCTGTCGGTCCTGATCACGCGCGAAGGGAATCACATGTGTCGGTGGTATTTTGAGGACCAGCAGGCGCTGCCGTACGCCCTGGATCTCGAATACGGCAGCGGGACCGATGAAGTCAGGCTCCTGTTCGATGGCTGGAGCACCGACGGTCCGATGCCAGTGCCTGGACGGATCGGATTCGTTGATCCTTCGAACGAACAGATCCGGTGGCTGGACCTGAATCAGGCGGCCGTACGCCAGCCGGAACAAAAACAGGCGTCACGGGGACCGCACGCCAGTCAACACCGGACCAGTCACCGCCGGACCAGTCAGAAGACTGCCGGCGCCCCCTTGTTCTGCAGTGCTCTGGCATCCGAAACCCCGGTCCCCCGTTCCATTCCGGATCTGCAGCAGACGGTCGTCAAACTCTTTGGCGTCGGGGCCGGTAATCTCGATTCCTACGGGTCAGGGCTGCTCGTCTCACCGGAAGGGCACGTGCTCACCGTGTGGAATCATCTGATCAACACGGGATATCTGACTGCCGTGCTGCACGATGGTCGCAGTTATCAGGTGACGGTGGCAGGGACCAGCCGGGATCACGACCTGGCCCTGCTGAAGCTGCAGGCCGGTGACGAGGAGTCATTTGCTTGTGTGGATCTGGCCTCGGCAGTTGACGCGCCGACCGGTGCTTCGGTTCTGGCCTTCAGCAACATGTATCGCGTTGCTGCGGGCAACGAACCGGTTTCCGTCCTGCGCGGCACTGTGGCGGCGAAGGCACCTTTGTCAGCGACTCAGGGGCGCTGGCGTTTTCCGCTGACGTCACCGGTGCTGATCGTGGACGCGATCCCGAACAA
>SYLK01000198.1 GCA_005809115.1 Planctomyces sp.
AGGGCCATCGCCTGCTGACGCACCACAAAGAATCCGAACAACAGAATCGGCGGGAACAGCCCCGTGACCAGCAGGATCACCATCTTCTCCAGGGTGCCCTGATCCTGTCGCAGCTCATTTCTGATCACCGAATTCATTGGATCTACTTTCGTTCCTGGAGTGCATGACAAAACGCGCACTTGCGGAACGGTGTCGCGTCGCCATGACTTCGTGGAAGATTTTCTGTGCGTTTCTCGCTCTCTTCGATGACCGGCCATTCGCCAGTGCAGTCGCAGCGTGTACGGCACTTCGCTGCTGCGGTGAATTCGCCGACACAGAAGGTTCTGCCCCACGTAAACGAACAGCAACGTGCAGCGGATCATTGCGAATCGACGGGTTTTGAAAAAATCCGGAGTTCCTGCAGCAGCGCAGCATTTGCCTGATCGGCTGACGCGATTCGACATAGGGTGTCTTCGGTCGGCCTGCTGGCAGACATCCGCAGATTGTCAGCCCGCCGGGGGCGGGAGCAGTGGCAGACAGTGCAGGCATCATATCAGGCCATGGAGCGGACCGCCACGCTCCGCAAGGCGGTCGACCCGCTGTGAAACCTGAGGGTCCGTCTCCAGTGGCGGAGCCATGTGTGACTTGATCCGGGCATCAATTACCAGCGAGCCCTGACAGCCCCAGTGTTTTTGATGGATCGATGATCCGATCCCGCTGATATCTGCGGCGGGATTGGAGCGAGTAAACGTCACCCAGAGAAAGTTGCCGAGTGATTTCGCGCAGAACACGCTGTCGTCGACCAGCACGATGAGGGGAAAACGACAGATCTCGGACTGAGCCGTGAATTCACGGCAGAATCGCTGCGGCTCCGGGTCATCGCCGTGCGGACCGGCGTTCCACGGCGGCGACTTGACGGCCAGCACGCCGGGCAGGCACACCTGCGGCTGCTCGAAACCCTGCGGAAGATGCAGCGAAGGCGGAATTTCGGCGAGAAGTTCCCGTCGCATGGGCCCGGCTGCAGCGATCACCAGTTTCGACCCCTGGTTCAGACCGGCCCCCGAGTAGTCCAGGGTGTCGATCGTGGTGCGAGTGTGAAAGTGCAGGTCGCGGCTCCAGTCCACGCGTGCCAGCACGTGCTGCAGAAAAGCCCGGATATCATGGATATCGAGCTGCGGCTGGTCTTCCCGAGCTGCGATCACGAGGTACTTGGCGAGTGACAGCTGGCCCTGACCGAGAATGGCGTTGGCGTTGGTCAGCAGCTCCTGCGGCTGTCGCTCCGCCGCCCAGGGCACGTAACGCTCACTGCCGATCGCCAGCAGCAGCGGGTGCACGCCGGCCGCATCCACGGCATGCACGGCATGAACACCAGGCAGCACCGCCGGAATGGCCGGACCTGTCAGTTCGTGAATCAATTCTCCGAACACCGTGTCTTCCTGCGGCGGTCGGCCGACGACCGTAAACGGCCAGATCGCATCACTGCGATGCCAGACGCAGTCGACGTTTACCACGGGAAAGTCGTGCACCAGGCTGTAGTAACCCAGATGATCACCGAATGGCCCCTCGGGCAGCTGGTGATCGGGATCGATCGTACCAGAGATGCAGAAATCTGCCTCGGAGCAGATCAAAGGACCGTCGCCGACCCGCACCATGCGGATTGCCCTGCGGGACAGGGCACCTGCGAAAGCCACTTCCGGAATTCCGTCAGGCAGCGGCATGACGGCTGCGAGGGCGAGCGACGGAGGTCCGCCCACGAGAATGTTCACCCGCAGCCGGCTGCCTTTCGCAATCGCCGCCGCATGATGAAATCCGATGCTGCGGTGAATCTGGTAATGCAGGCCCACCTGATTCGGGCCATACTGATTGCCGCTCAGCTGGACACGGTACATCCCGAGATTCGAGTGCAGATACCCCGGACGATCGGGGTGTTCCGTGTAGACCTCGGGCAGTGTGATAAACGCACCTCCGTCGCGCGGCCAGGATTTCAACTGCGGCAGCTGACTGAGTGACGTACGGCATCCCAGCACCGGCCCCGAGAATCTCCGGGCGCAACGCAGAGACGCCAGCGTCCGCAGCACAGACGGAAGGGTCCAGGGACGCCGCAGCAACTCACCGGGATCCCGCTTCAGCCGCACCAGTGCTGCGACTCCGCGGAGCGCATCACGGAAGATGAACTTCGCCCGTGGCATGGTTCCGAACAGGTTGCTGACCATCGGGAAGCGGCAGTTCCGCACACGTTCAAACAGGATCGCCGGACCGCCCCGCTCAAACACGCGCCGATGGATCTCGGCCGCCTCCAGATCCGCGTCGATTTCTTCGCGAATACGAACCAGATGTCCATGGCGTTCCAGATCGGCAACGCATTCCTGCAGGTTGCGATAACCCATGATTCCCCAGTGACTCCCGCCAGCTCACAAACTCGTTCTGTCCGACCAGACCGGGACTGACTTCCAGTTCACGCAGCAGACGAGACTGGTTATAGTCCGATGGTGGATCCACGCCGGACTCTCAGCGAGGATTTTCCCCGAAAACTTCAGACACGCAGATCCTGACAATTCCGATGAACGAGTCCTGCTCTGCATCGCTTTCAATCCGTTCACGTGCCGACCAGCCGATCAGCGGAATGAGTCATCTGCAGCAGTCGCTGCTGTTTGCCGAACTCTCGGGATTGTCGTACTACGATGAAGTGGTTGTGAGACCGGTCTCCGCCTCGATTGGCTTCGATTCGTGCCGGTTCTTTGATCGCGACGGTGCCCAGGCCTATGTTATGACCAGCGATCGTGACACGGTCGTGGTTTGTCGGGGGACCGAACCGCATGAATGGAACGACATCAAAGCCGATGCCAATGCGGTTGCGGTCGTCACGGAAACTCTGGGAAAGGTGCACAAGGGATTCAACGATGAGGTGAACGATATCTGGCCCCTCCTGGAAGATGTCCTGACGGAAAATCTGCAGACGCTGTGGTTCTGCGGGCATTCCCTGGGAGGTGCCATGGCCACAATCTGCGCTGGCCGCTGTTACCTGTCCGAAATTTCGGTGAAGCCGGCCGGGCTGTTTACTTACGGCAGTCCACGCGTGGGTAATCGGCAGTTCGTGAATTTCGTCAGGCTGAATTACAGTCGCTGGGTGAACAATAACGACATCGTGACCCGCGTACCTCCGGTCTGGCTGGGCTACCGCCATGCGGGACGCGAATTTTATCTGAATCACAGAGGGCGGCTCCAGAAAATCAACGGTCTGCTGCGGTCCCGGGATCGGATCCGCGGCTTTCTTCTGGGACTTCTGCAATTCCGGATCGACCATTTCTCCGACCATTCGATCGACCGTTATGTGGAAAACATCTGCGCGGAACTGCTTGCGCGGGAGGGATCACTGCTTGCGCGGGAGGGATCACTGCTTGCGCGGGAGGGATCCCGATGATGGCCGTCTGCATGGCAGAGTTTCGCCTGCGCCGAGGATTGTATCGCTGGCAGGGGCACAGAGCGAGTCGAGCGTGGCGGGAGCAACGTAGCCGGTCAGGTCAGGTCAGGTCAGGTCAGAATTGATTTTTGCGGGGGATCCATGAAAACACTGAGTCCTCATATTCACAGGCAGAAATCGGGACTATAATCCTGGCTCTGGAAGCAATCCCGGATCCGGCAGCGACCGATGGGTGATTGGCTGCTGGATTCAGGGTGGTGCCTGATCCGGGCTGAATGTCGAATGATGCATTGTGGCGGTCACTTGTGGCGGCATCGGACCAATCCTGTTTTGTTCCCGTCAGGGTTCAGCATGTTCCGCACGTCAACAGACTCTCAGAAGGTGAACTGGCGGTGGATACTTCGCTGCCTGTTTCTGATCGGCAGCGCGGCCGGTGTGACTGCGCGGGCGGATGTGGAGTATTCGCGTGACATTCAGCCGGTGCTGGCGGCGAACTGTTTCAGTTGTCACGGATCGGACGAGGCACATCGGAAGGGCGGTCTGCGGCTCGACATACCCCCTGCGACGGCGGATTCGGCGGGGACAGAACCTGCGATCGTGCCGGGAATGCCGGATCTGGGATCGCTGATGCCACGGCTGAACTCGGCCGATCCGGAAGTGCGAATGCCGCCACCGGACAGCGGAAAGTCCTTGACACCGGCTCAGATATCGCTGATCCGGGACTGGATCGCGGAGGGTGCCAGATACCAGCAGCACTGGTCGTTTACTGCACCGCAGAGACCTCGTGTGCCTGAGATCTCGCACGCCTGGCTGCGAAATTCAATCGACGCTTTCGTGCTGGATCGACTGCAGCGGGAGGGACTGGCACCATCGCCGCCGGCAGAGCCCGCCACGCTGCTGCGTCGCATGGCGCTCGACCTGACCGGGCTTCCGCCGCACGCTGCCGGGGCCGGGATCCTGCTTGACGATCTGAGTGCCTCAGTCAGTGAGGCCACGCTGCGGTCCGCCGCAGAGCGTCTGCTGGCTTCTCCGCATTTCGGAGAAAAATGGGGACGCCACTGGCTCGACGCCGCCCGCTACGCCGACTCCGACGGCTTCGAAAAGGACAAGCCACGATTCGTCTGGTTTTACCGTGACTGGGTAGTGCGGGCGCTGAACAACGACATGCCGTACGACCAGTTCCTGGTTGAACAGCTGGCGGGAGATCTGCTTCCCGGAAGCAGCCAGGATCAGCGCGTAGCCACGGGCTTCCTCAGAAATTCGATGATCAATGAAGAGGGCGGTGTTGATCCTGAGCAGTTCCGGATGGAGGCCATGTTTGACCGGATTGATGCCATCGGCAAGGCAATGCTGGGGCTGACCATCCAATGCGCCCAGTGCCATGATCACAAGTACGATCCGCTGTCTCAGGTCGATTACTATCGGATCTTCGCGTTTCTGAACAACAGTCACGAGGCACAGGCCACCGTGTATACTGCTGAACAGCAGGCACAGCGGGCGAGTATCCTGTCGCAGATCGCCGGACGCGAAGATGAGCTGCGCGCGGCGCATCCGGACTGGATCAGCCGGCTTGAAACATGGCGGCAGGAAATTCTGCGTCAGAACACGGCCTGGGATGTTGTACGGCCGACACTGGATACCAGCGGGGGACAGAAGCATTATCTGCTGGACGATGGTTCGATTCTGGCGCAGGGCTATGCGCCGACGAAGCACACCAGCGAATTCCGGGTCGAAACTGACCTGACGCAGCTGACCGGTTTTCGCCTTGAGCTGCTGAACGACGCCAATCTGCCGCATGGCGGACCGGGACGTTCCGTCGACGGGCTCTGCGCGCTGTCTGAGTTTCAGGTGAATGCAGCACCGCGCGACAATCCGGAGAAGCTGGTACCGGTGCGTCTCGTGTCCGCGACGGCAGATGTGAATCCACCGGAACGTCCGCTCGAGCCGCGATATGCGGACAAATCGAGCGACACACGAGTGACCGGGCCTGTCGCGCTGGCCCTGGACGGCAGCAATCTGACGGCTTGGGGAATTGATCTCGGCGGCGGTCGCAGCAATGTCCCCCGCAATGCCGTATTTGTCCCCGAGTCCCCTCTGATCAGCAACTCCGGTTTTCGCCTGACATTCCGCCTGGTCCAGATGCATGGAGGCTGGAACAGCGACGACAATCAGAACAATAACCTGGGGCGATTTCGCATCTCGGTCACCAGCAACGCGGCCCCGCAGGCGGATCCGGTGCCCGTGGCAGTTCGGCCAATGCTGGAGAAGTCCGTTTCCGCGATGACGGACGCCGAGCGCGCGCGAGTCTTCAGTTTCTGGCGGACCACGGTGGCGGAGTTTGCTGCGGCCAACGATGCCATCGAAGATCTGTGGCAGTTGTTTCCCCGTGGCGTGACACAGCTGGTGATGCAGGAGCGTGCGCAGGTCCGACCGACGTACCTGCTGACTCGTGGTGATTTCCTGAGACCCGCTGACCAGGTATCACCGGGCGTGCCGGGCGGATTCCATCCGCTGCCACCCGGGCAGTCGGCCGACCGCCTGACGCTGGCCCGCTGGATTGCCGACCGGCGTTCCCCCACGACTGCCCGGGCGGCGGTGAACCGGATCTGGCAGGAATACTTTGGACAGGGCCTCGTCCGCACCTCCGAGGATCTGGGCACTCAGGGCGAATATCCCTCGCATCCGGAACTGCTCGACTGGCTGGCGATGGAGCTGATGGATCATGACTGGAGTCAGAAGCACATCCACCGCCTGATCATCGACTCCGCGACGTATCGGCAGTCATCCCGGATTTCGCCAGCCGCCCTGGCCGGCGACCCGGAGAACCGACTGCTGGCCCGTGGCGCCAGATTTCGCGTCTCGGGAGAAGTGCTGCGCGACGTGGCCCTGGCCGCCGGTGGCCTGCTGAACACCGAGATCGGCGGTCCGGGCGTTTATCCGCCTGCGCCCGAGTTCCTGTTCCAGCCGCCGGCCAGCTACGGCCCCAAGACGTGGAACACAGATGTCGGGACGAACCGCTTTCGGCGTGCCATCTACACATTTCGCTTCCGGTCCGTGCCGTATCCCGTCCTGCAGAATTTTGACACGCCCCGCGGCGACACGGCATGTACGCGCCGCGGACGCTCCAATACTCCGCTGCAGGCACTGACCACCCTGAACGAAGAAGTGTTCATGGACTGCGGCCGCGCTCTGGCACTCCTGACGGTGCAGTCGTGTCCGAATTCTGACAGCGCCGCCATCGACTCCATGATGCTGCGTACTGTGGCGCGCAGAGCCACGGGAGAAGAACAGGCCGCACTGCTCGAATTTCTGCAACGCCAGCGACACGTCTTTATCTCACAGGAAACGGCAGCCGCCTGGCAGCTGGCAGCGATGGATCCAGCGGCCCCACCAGCGCTGCCCGAGGGTGTCACTGCCTCTGACCTGGCTGCGTGGACGGCCGTCGCGCGGGTCATCCTGAATCTCGATGAGACCATCACGAGGGAGTAGACGTGACGATGTTGTGCGACGACAGAACCATGTTGTGCGCCGACCGAACCGGATCCCGTCAGGCGTCCTCAGGAATTCCGGCATCTGCCGCGGCAGATGCCGCGGCAGATGCCGCAAGCGGTCGCCTGGCCGCGGCTCGCCGCTGGTTCCTGCGGGACTGTGGTGTGGGGCTGGGTGCGGTGGCACTCCAGCAGCTGCTGCGGGAACAGGCGGCGGGCGCGGCGCTGTCCGTCCGACCGGTGCCGGAGCTGCTGCCGCATGCCGCAGCCACCGCAAAGAACGTGATTTTCCTGTTCATGGCCGGTGCGCCCAGCCATCTGGAGTTATTCGACAACAAGCCCCAGCTCACGAAGTACGACGGGACGCTGCCTCCGGCGGAGTTGTTGAAGGGCTACCGCGCGGCATTCATCAATCCGAATTCGACTTTGCTGGGACCGAAATTCCGCTTTGGCAGACACGGGCAGTGTGGTGCCGAATTGTCAGAGCTGCTGCCGTATCTGGCGGGAGTGGCGGACGACATCGCCATCGTGAAATCGATGGTCACGGACGGCTTCAACCACGCTCCGGCACAGATGCAGATGAGTACCGGAAGTCTGCAGTTCGGCAAGCCCAGTCTGGGTGCATGGTCGCTGTACGGCCTGGGCAGCGAATCGCATGACCTGCCCGGTTTTGTTGTATTCAGCACCGGAAAAAAGGGGCCCAGCGGCGGCAGTGCCAACTGGGGCAGCGGGTTTCTCCCGACGGTGCATCAGGGCGTTGAGTTTCGCACGACCGGAGACCCGGTGCTGTATCTTTCCAATCCACGCGGCGTTGATGACCGTCTGCAGCGAGAATCACTGGGAGTCATCAATCAGCTGAATCGCCAGCGTCTGCAGGTGGTCGGTGATCCGGAGATTGCCACTCGGATCAATTCGTTCGAGATGGCGTGGAAGATGCAGTCCACGGCCCCGGATGTGATGAATCTGGCGCAGGAGCCGCAGCACGTGCTGGACCTGTATGGAGCCCGAGCGGGGGAGCCGTCGTTTGCAGCGACCTGTCTTCTGGCGCGTCGTCTGGTCGAACGCGGCGTGCGATTTGTCGAAATTTTTCATGAGGCCTGGGACCAGCACGGCAATCTGGTCAGCGATCTGAAGAAGAACTGTCGCGACACGGATCAGGCGTGCGCCGCGCTGATTCAGGATCTGAAGCAGCGCGGGCTGCTGGACAGCACACTGGTCATCTGGGGCGGGGAGTTTGGACGCACTCCCATGGTTCAGGGCGGCAATGACGGTCGCGACCATCACCCGAACGCCTTTTCCATGTGGCTGGCCGGGGGTGGGATTCGGGGCGGGATGACGCTGGGCGAGAGTGATGAACTGGGATTCAACGCCACTGTGGACCGCGTGCACGTCCGCGATCTGCATGCCACGATCCTGCACCTGCTGGGGCTGTCACATAAGCAGCTGTCATTTTCGTTTCAGGGACTTGATCAGCGTCTGACGGGAGTCGAGCCCTGTCGGGTCGTGCGCGAGCTGGTCCGCAACACACCTGCCCGATCCTGACAGAAGGCATCCTCCGAAAATGTTACC
>SYLK01000199.1 GCA_005809115.1 Planctomyces sp.
GGCGCTCTAACCAACTGAGCTATAGCCACCAAAGGCACAGGTGCAGAGAATATCGGCTGCCGCGAATGCATTCAAGCGGCCCATCAGGCTTTTTTCAGACACGTCCCGAGTCTCCCGGGTTCGCACCGTCCGCTGCCCCCGTTCGCTCCGCAATCCGAGAAACGGGGCACCGCGCACGTCGGCTGGACGACTGTGAACCCATGGCGCCCGCCTCCCCGAGCCAAACCGGATTCCTCATGACTCAACGTGACTCAACCCCGGGCAAACCCGGGTATTCTTGCTCAGCCCTGCGGAACGACCCCACCAGCCGACTGCTGTCAACCGGCCATTCGACTGCTGACACTGTCATTGAACATCGGACGCGGGTGCATTATCGTATCACGTCGCGCCGCACCTGCTTTTTTTGGCTCAATCACTGCACACGGAGACCGCCTTGACAACCCATTTCATGACCAAATTGATGCCTGGTTCCTCTTCGTCTGTGCCTCACAGGTTCGCCATCCGACTCGCCATCCGACTCGTCCTGGGGCTGGCCACTCTGACCGTGGCGGGCACGCTCCCCGGACCACCAGCCGCCTGCCACGGTGCCGATGCTGATTTCCCTGAAATTTTTAACACCGAAGCCGCTGGACAGCATCCGCCCGCACCTGCCGAGATGGTTTCTCTGATCGAGCTGCCCGACGGTTTTCACGCCACACTGTTCGCCGGTGAACCGGATGTCCAGCAGCCCATCTGTCTCGACTTTGACGACCGCGGACGCTTGTTGGTGGCCGAGAATTACAGTTACAGCGGCGGACCGTACGAAACCAGACTGCGGGACAGAATCGTGATCCTGGAAGACCGCAATGGCGACGGGGTGCACGATTCCCGCAAGGTGTTCTGGGAACAGGGCTTCATGCTGACCAGCCTCACCTGGGGCTTCGGAGGTCTCTGGATTCTGCACGACGGGACACTCTCCTTCATTCCCGATCGAAACGGAGATGATGTTCCCGACAGTGATCCTGTCGTCATGCTGGATGGCTGGAGCAAAGACTGCGGCCACAATTTCGTGAGTGGTCTGATCTGGGGGCCGGACGGCTGGCTCTACGGACGGCACGGCATCGTCGACACATCCTACCCCGGCGTACCTGGCACACCACAGGAAGAACGTCCGTTCATGAATTGCGGGATCTGGCGATTTCATCCCACGCGACATCAGATCGAGGTCGTCTGCCACGGGACCACGAATCCGTGGGGACTGGATTACAATCAGGATGGTCAGTTTTTCATGACCAACAATGTGCAGGGGCATCTGTGGCACGTCATTCCTGGAGCCCGCTTTCAGCGGATGTACGGCCAGGACTTCAATCCCCATGCGTACGAACTGATGCCCATGACGGCCGATCATTATCACTGGGACACAACCGCGAAGTGGACCGACAGCCGTGATGGCAAGGCGAATGATCTGGGTGGCGGCCATTCTCATGTCGGCGGCTTGATTTATCACGGCACAAACTTTCCGGACAGCTACCATGGTCGAATCTTCATGTGCAACACGCACGGACGTCGCATCAATGTAAATCGACTCGATCCTCGCGGCAGTGGCTACGTCGGCCGCAGTGAACCGGATTTCATGCTGGTCAAAAGCCCGTGGTTTCGCGGTGTCGATCTGCGGATGGGGCCCGAAGGTGGAATCTACGTGGCCGACTGGTCAGACAACGGCGAATGCCATGACCACGACGGAATTCATCGGACAAGCGGAAGAATTTATCGGATCGTCTATGGCTCACCGAAACCGGTCGATCTGGCTGAACTGCACACCCCCGCGGCCCTGCAGCGAAATGACTGGTTCGGGCGGCATGCCCGCCGGATTCAGCAGGAACAGACGGCTGCCGGGAACGCGGCCAGCCAGCAGGCGCACGCATTGCCCCGTGACGTCAGTTTGCCCGATCTCCTGCTGTCTGAACGGATTGACTCAAACACCCAGGAACATGTCGCACGAGCACTGACGGGTTCAGAACCGCTGGCGCTGGCCCAGGCGATCCGGATGGCAGCTGCCGATGAAGTCTCCCGCAGCCGCCACCTGGCAGCGCTGCAGTCCGTCGCAGGATGCCCCCAGCCTGCGAATGTCATCCTGGCTCTGACCGGGGCATTACAACGCTTCGAATCTGCCGATCGCTGGCGGCTGACCATCGCGCTGCTCGGCTGCCCCGCAAATTCCCGCACGATTGCCGCCGAAGACAATCTCACCCTGATGACATGGTACGGTATCGAGCCGGTCGTTGTGGGTCATGATCTCCTCGAACTGCTCGCCGGGATCCCGAAACTTCAGCAGTTCGCCTGCCGGCGGGTGGCCCAGGAAATCACAGCCGATCCGACCGGGGCGGAAGCTGCACTGCGGTTTATCAGCACCCGCGCGGCGGCAACCAGTGATCCGGCGCAGGTGACCGCTGCCGTACCGCTGCTGACTGCGTTCAGAGCCGGTCTGGCTGGCAGAGCCCGCGTGCCCGCTCCGTCTGGCTGGCAGGACATTGAGCAGCAACTGCGACGGACGCAGAACGCGGACGTGATTCTGGCCGTCGACTCCCTGTCCGTGCTGTTCGGCGATGGCGCCGCTCTGGCAGATCTGCGGGCACTCGCCGGAAATGTTCTGCTGGACCCCGTGGCGCGAGATCAGGCGATCATCAGCCTGGCACAGGCCAGAGACGCGGAAGCAGTGCCCCTGTTCTACAGCCTGCTGTATGATCGGGCCGTTTACCACACGGTCATTTCTGCCCTGGCGGCATTCGATCATCCCAGCACTGCTCGCGAGCTGCTGTCGCGAATCTCAGGTTTCAAGGACGGCAACCGCAGCCTCGCCATTGATACCATTTCCAGCCGTGAATCCTGGGCGCTCGAGCTGGTCGGCGCGATTGAACAGGGCCGATACGACGCACGAGAACTCTCGGCAGCACAGGTTCGTCAGTTGCTGGCCTTCGGCAACGACAAGATCCGGTCGGTGCTCGAATCCCGCTGGGGAGTGGTGCAGGAGACACCAGAATCGCGTCGCGCCGCCATCGAGAAATGGAAGACCAGCCTGACTCCGGAGACTCTGGCGCAAACCAGCCTGGAGCAGGGCGCGGTGCTGTTCGCAAAATCCTGCGGCACCTGCCACCGACTGTACGGTGAAGGAAAGACCATCGCTCCGGATCTGACCGGTGCGAACCGCAGCAATCTTGACTACCTGCTCCTGAATATCGTCGATCCCGGCGCAGTGGTCCCGAAGCAGTTCACCACATCCGTGGTCGCGCTCCGAGGTGGCCGCGTCATCACCGGCGTCATCGTCTCAGAAACACAGCAGTCGCTCGTGATTCAGACGGATAAGGAACAGCTGACGGTTTCCCGCGACGACGTCGAGGAATCCCGGAACACGGGAAAGTCACTGATGCCGGACGGCCTGCTGGATGCACTGACGCCCGAACAGGTGCGAGACCTCTTCGGCTTCATGATGCCACGTCGGTAAGGGCCGGCCAGAAAATCAGTCATCAGGTTCACACAGGCGCCGAAATCGTCACCCTTGTGGAAGGTGTCGCTGCGGCCGTTGCCCCTGTTCAGGACGTGGCACACAAGACCACCGCGGATTCCCCTTTGTGATTTCCGGTCCCCCGTTTGACCCGAGCCAGCGGCGAGGCTTTCCCGTTCCCGCTGTTCGCCTCCTCACTCAACATTCAAGGTCACCCCCGTGATCCACGGATATCACATCATGCTGCCGATGTACGGTGTCTGGCTGCCGAATGATCCGCGAGGTACATGGTGCGATGTGATCTGGAAATGGGAGCTGCTCCGTTACGGTCAACCACGCCGTGGCCCGGAACGAAAGGCCTTGATGGAGCTGACACCGGAGGAACTGCGACAACGAGAAGCGGCTCAGCAGGAGTTGCAGTATCCTCCTGTGACTCTGACCGGCCTGCAGGCGCAATCCATTGCCGATGGATTTGCGGAGACCGCCCGGAAAAGCAACTACACAATCTGGGCCTGTGCCATCCTTCCCCAGCACGTCCATCTCGTGCTCGCCAGACATACGTACAAGGTGGAGCAGATGGCAAATCTCCTGAAGGGCGGAGCCACGAAACGAATTATCCACGACGGTCGCCATCCGCTGGCTCAACATGCATCGGACAACCTGTATCCTCGGATGTGGGCTGAAAAGCGCTGGAAGGTATATCTTGACTCCGACGAGCAGATTCAGAACGCCATCCATTATGTCGACCAGAATCCTGAGGAGGAAGGGAAGCCTCGTCAACACTGGGCTTTTGTCACACCGTTTGGTGGCCTCCCCGGCGGGCACGTAACCTACCACTGACCCATTCTCCTGCTGCTCTCGTTTGACCCGACCCAACGGGGAGGTGCACTCAATTCGTTTGAACCGACCCAACGGGGAGGAGTACTCAATTCGTTTGGCCCGACCCAACGGGGAGGTGCACTCAATTCGTTTGGCCCGACCCAACGGGGAGGCGAGTGCGGCTTCAAATCGCCAGCTACCACGCCAGCGGCGTTGCCGCTGCTTCCTCCCCGTTGGGTCGGGTCAAACGAAACGCGAAACCACATTCGATGAAACAGCACCTCAACACACTTTTCGTCACCACGCAGGGGGCCTGCCTTCGTAAAGACGGCGAGACTGTCGATGTTCGCATCGAGACGAATTCGGAACTCCGAGTCTCGCCGAACATCCGGCCGAAGCGGCGATCGAGTTGTCGGTGAGTAACGGCTGGGTGCCATCGAGCCAGCGTCCGCCACGCCGCGTTTGACTGACAGGTTGCCACTGTTCAGATTGACCGTGCCGCCCGGAACGCTGGCACGATTTGTGGCGGCAAACAGATCGCGCGGAAGCGGTGGGTTACCGAGACCTGCGGGTGGCCCGGTGATCCTGATAGAGAACTCTTTGACGTCACTGTCGCTGTCGGA
>SYLK01000200.1 GCA_005809115.1 Planctomyces sp.
AGAACCGGTCGTGCAGGAATCCGGAAGCCGGAGAAATCCGAATTCCGACGTGAACCAGATGATCCACTCTTCGCACCATGTGCTCAGGTGGGTGGAAATGAGCGACAGGCAGAAGGCGAATTCGGCGAGGTAATCACGGTCGCTGCTGATATCCAGGCTGTTCGCCGCAACACCGTCAAAGCTCAGGAGCTTCGCCGTCAGATGGCGGTCAATCGGCAGGGAGGTGCCAGCCAGTGCCGCGGCACCCAGCGGGCTGATGTTGACACGCCGCCGACAGTCGCGAAGCCGCTGTCGGTCGCGTTCGAACTTCTCACAGTAAGCCAGCCAGTAATGCGCCGCCAGCACCGGTTGTGCACGCTGCAGGTGTGTGTAGCCGGGCAGGACCACGTCGGCATCCAGGTCACATCGTTCCACGAACGCCTGCTGAACCCGGGACAACAGGCGATCCACCCGGTCGATCGCATCCCGCACGTACAGCTTCAGATCGGTGGACACCTGGTCGTTCCGGCTGCGACCCGTATGCAGCTTCCGACCGACATCCCCGATCCGGGCGATCAGGGCGCTCTCGATATGCATGTGGATATCTTCCAGTTCGGCACTGAACCGGAATCTTCCCTCGACAATCTCGGCATGAATCTGGTCCAGCGTGGTGCAGATCTGGTCGCGTTCCTGCTCGCTGATCAGTCCGACCTGCGCCAGCATCGTGGCGTGCGCCTGCGAGCCGCGAATGTCGACGCTGTACAGCCGCTGATCAAAACTGATCGACTCCGTAAAGGCCTCGACGAGCGGATTGATGGCCTGCTGAAATCGTCCTCCCCATGCCTTCGCCACGTGCATTGCCCGTTCTGTGAGGTTTTCGCCGGATCAGGAATCATCAGGTATTAAGTCGTGATGCGACTGCCAGGCGGGACCCCGCGCCGGGCGGGACCTCGCGTCCGACGTTTCTTCGCCGGACGGCAGCTCTCAGTCGGACCGCAAATCGCGCCGGCGTCTGAGGCTCGCGGATCAGCAGACGTTCGGTTCTTCAATAAAGGCATAGCAGAGGACGTGTGTGAGGATAAAGAAACAGTCTTCCAGCCGACCCATGTGTCCGGAAGGAACCAGGAGCGGCAGTTCCGCCAGGTCCCGAAGTCGTCCGCCCTGCCCTGTCGTCAGAGCAATCGTGTGGCATCCGGCCTGAGAGGCATATTCCACGGCCCGAAGAACGTTCGGACTGTTGCCACTGCCGCTGATACAGATCAGCAGATCACCCGCCGTGGCGAAGTTCTTCAGGGGTTCCACAAAGACCGTCTCGTAACCCTCATCATTGCCGTAGGCCGTGATGGTGGCCAGGCTGTCGGTGAGGCTGATCATGCGGAATCGTGCGCGCTTGCGAAACGATGCGCCCTTGACGATGTCCACGACCATCTGCGAGGCGATCGAAGCGCTCCCTCCGTTGCCGCAGATGTAGATGGTTTTCCCGTTGTCGCGCACCGCCCGCATCAGAGCGATGGCTTTGCCAATCCTGTCGGCGTCCAGCTGCGGCAGCAGACTCGCCAGTTCGGTCAGGTAGTTGCGGGCAAATCCAGCGTCATTCATATCGGAAACTTTCATGGAGCCGTGTGCGGTCCGGCAAAGTTATTGTCTGTGCTGCCGGCGCCATGCGTCCAGGCGGGCCGCCAGCTGGGCGGGAGTTGCCGTGCCTGTAGTCGCCAGCTGCTGAATCGTAATCGAAGCGACGAGGTTTCCCACGAGTGCCGCTTCGGGCAGAGTGGCGCCCGCCGCAAGGGCCAGAACCAGGCCGGCCGTGGCGCTGTCCCCGGCGCCGGTGGAATCAATCGGTCCCTCGACAGCGAACCCCGGAATCAGCGTCACTGCCGGGTCACTGACAAGCATACCCCGCTCACCCAGTGTCACGCACACCGGGGCTCCCGTCTGCTGTCGCCAGGCTGACAACCGCCGACGTACGGCGTCGGGGTCCGCCACCGTTCCCGGAGCAGGACGATCAATCCCCAGAGCTTCGAACTGATTCGGCTTCACAATGATGTGGCGAAACTCATGGATGTGACGTCGGCTGTCGGCGCAAAAAACCACGTGCGGATATCGCTGCGCTCTTTCAGAGATGGCGTCGCGGACCGGCGCTGTCACCATACCGCAATTCTCTTCGGTCACCTGATCAATCACAATCACGGCATCGACGTGCGGGAGCACTCGATCGAGCGCCGCGAGCACCTGCTCCATCACTGCAACCGGTGTGGGGCGGCGATTCTTGGTGTCGTAACGCTCGTATTCTCCGCTGAGCCCCCTATTGGTCTGGTCCCGCGGTTTCAGATAGGTGGGAGTCATCAGACTGTCGAAGCTGAGCAGGCCGTCTGTCGAGCAGCGGACATCCTTCAGGCACCGTCGCAGGTCAAAGGCCTCACCGTCATCGCCCACGCCGCCAACGGCATGCAGCGTACCGGCTCCCAGAGCAGACAGGTTATTGGCCACCGTTCCCGCAGCGCCCGCGCTGCGTCGAATCCCCACGACCTGATTGGCGTTTCTGCCCGTTTCCACGCTGATTTCGGTCAGCGCCGGGTCAGTGTCCAGGTATTTGTCAAGAAAAAAGTCGCCCAGCACCGCCACGCGCAGCGATGGAAAGGCGCTGATCAGCTGTTGCAGCCGGTCGGGGTTCATATGTCGCCTGTTACACTCCATCCCGGAGATATCTCAGCAGGATCGCAGCGTGCTGGAAGTCAGGAATGATGATGTGCGCCCCGACACCGATCAGTCGGTCGCGTTTCCAGGGATCTGGTCGGCCGCTCCGATGGGCTTCGTCGCTGGCCACCCCGATTGCCGTACCGCCCGCCTGACGAATATTGTCGATCTCGACATAGCCATCGCCAAAGCCCAGCAGGACCGAACCGTCGACCTGATTCTCACGCAGGATGCGGTCGATCACCATCTGCTTCGAGAACTTCCGGTAGTCGTCCACGGCTCCGTACACGTGCCGACCAAAAAACGGCTGCAGTCCCAGCAGTTCCACTTCTTCCCGCACGTACTGTTCGTCGGTGCCGCTGGCCAGATACAGTTCCACACCGCACTGCTGCAGGCCGCTCAGGATTTCGACAGAGCCGGGCACCAGCATGTCCGCCGCCGACGCGCTGCCGGTTCGCAGGGCTTCGCGGCGAGAATTGATGCGGGCCATCAGCAGGTCGTGGTACCGCTGTTTGTACACCACCGGATCTTCGGGCGATCCTCCGCGCCGGCGGATTTCATCACACAGCCGAATCATCTGATAGATCGTCTGTTTGCCGGTCAGTTCCATGATGAAACCATTGGCCAGCTCCGCCAGCTGGGCATCGGTTTCCGACGTCCCGGTCTCCCGCAGAGCGGCCACCATCATCGGCAGCATGATCTCCGGCCAGCCCTCACGGATCAGACTCAGCGTCCCGTCAAAATCAAAGACAGCATAGCGGGGATGCCGCCGTGGTCCGGCTTCAGAAATGATCTCGACCGTCGATCCGGGCAGAAAACGAGTCGCTCCGGTTGCGGCGACGCGCCGCTGGTAGTCGAGTTCATGTGCCGAATTCATGCGGTCAGGATTTCCTGTCAGGTGTCGTGCGGGACTTTGCAGTTCAACCCGGCTGCTTCTGCAGCAGCCCGGCCGACCGCAGCCGCAGAATACCGGTTCCGGGGCGACACGGCCAGCCAGCCGCGGATCATTCCTGATACAGCTTCTGCTCCCGTATGTAAGCTGCAACCGCCGGTGGCGTCATGAATCGAATACTGGCTCCGCGTCGCACCCGTGCCCGGATGTCGGAGGCGCTGAGATCCACCGCGGGAATGCTGATGAACTGCAGCCGTTCGCTGATTTCGCGGGGCAGGTGCCGGTCGCACCACTCGCGCTCCGCCGCTGCCGCCACCCGTCCGCGATTGACCGCCACAATCGCGGCAAGAGTGCCGATGCGAGCCGGCTCGCGCCAGTTCGGCAGATCCCTCAGCGAATCGGAACCCAGCAGAAAATGCAGCTCACAATCCGGGTGACGATCACGAACCTCCAGCAGCGTCTCGACTGTATAGGTCGTCCCTGATCGATCCAGCTCGATGCGACTGACCACAAAGGCCGGATGATCCGACACGGCCAGCGAGAGCATGGCTGTCCGATGTTCCCCCGCGGTCAGCCGCTCCACCGGTTTGTGGGGTGGCCGGCCAGCCGGAAGAAACCAGATTTCGTCGAGTTCACACTGCTCCCGGCACTGCTCTGCCAGCAGCAGGTGCCCGTAATGGACCGGGTCGAACGAACCGCCAAAAAGACCCAGTCGCACCGGAATCGCCTGCCGTTTCGGGAATCTGTCGGAATGTGAGGTCGTTGCCGGAATGATGGCTTATGGCCGTCGGCCGTGTTCGACTGTGATGGTCGATCGAATCCCGCCTCGCGGCGTAAACGCCGCCTCGATCCGCATCCAGCGGGGGGCGGTCACTGCCACCAGATCGTCCAGAATCAGATTCGTCACACGCTCGTAAAACGCACCGTGATTCCGGTACTGCTGCAGATACAATTTCAGAGATTTCAGTTCAAAGCACATGCGGTCCGGAATGTAGGTGATGGTCAGCGTGCCAAAGTCCGGCTGACCCGTTTTGGGACACAATGACGTGAATTCCGGACAGATCGTTTCAATCATATAATCCCGGGACGGAAACGGATTCTCAAACGTCTCCAGAGTGGCACGGCTGGGATCGGTAAGCGAAACGGACATCTCGACTGGCTTTCAATTGAGAACGCTCGGCAGCACACTGACTTCTCGCACGGCACGCACACACTTGTTGATTCTGCGTCAAGTACACCGCGAAATCGAGCGGCGGACCCATGTTTCCCCGATTTGACAAGGCTTGCCATTCGCATCCGGCTGACTTCGCCGACGATCTGCACTCCGTCGGTTTCCCGGATGGTCCCGCCGCGGCCCGTCTGCTGCAGGGAATCTGCCGGCTGTGGTGGAGTCATTCCGGTATCAGCCAGTCGCCCCATGATCATCCCGTACCCCCACGATCTGACTCCGCCGCTGCCGCCGTGTCTGGCAGCCCGCAACTGCTCCCGCAGATCAGTCCCGCAGGCGCTGCGCCCGAGGACCACTCGGCTGAGCGTTCTGCACCAGTCTGGTATCGGAATCTGGAACGTGTGCTCCAGGAAGCTCCCCTCCGTGAACGAGTGCTGACCGTCGTCGACCAGTTTGTCCGGAATTCGATCGATCCGCCAGACCCGTTCACTCTGTTCGAACAAACCCCTCGCTCGCTCGATGTCCTCGCGCGAATTGCCTGCGGCAGCCCGTTTCTGACTCAGACCCTGCTGGCGGATCCTGGCAGTCTGGCGGCCGTGACCGCACGCGGCCGCACAGCAGAAATGAAGTCGCGGGAACAGTTCATTCAGGAAGCCGAAGACGCTGTGTCACGACACGACCAGCGGACGATCCGGCTGCAGCTGCTGAGACGATATCAGCGTCGCGAACTGCTGCGGATCGGAATGTGTGACGCATTCGGACTCCTCGACCTGAGATTTGTCACCCTCCAGTTGTCCCTGCTGGCCGACGCCATGGTCCAGGTCTGTCTGAACCTGGCCGAGTACGAGTCCGGGACGAGCTGCGACCAGATCGCCGTGCTCGCGCTGGGAAAACTCGGTGGTGAGGAACTGAATTACAGCTCAGACATCGACCTGATTCTGGTCGCCACACATGACTCGCCTGAGACCCGCCGCATGGCCCGACTCTGCATCGAAGGTCTGACGCACGACCTCAATCCCGGATTTCTCTATCGCGTCGATCTGCGACTTCGCCCATGGGGGGATGCTGGGTCTCTCCTAAGTACTCCGGAATCGCTTACGGATTACCTCAGCCGGCACGCAGCGACCTGGGAGAAACAGGCCATGCTCAAGGCTCGCGCGGTCGCCGGAAATCCGCGACTTGGCCGAAGCGCTCTGGCCGCCGTCCGCCCCCTGCTCTTCTCCGGCTGCGCTCAGACCGTGCGGTCTGAAATCCAGCACATGAAGGAACGAATCGAATCGAGGCTGCGCCAGCGGGGAAAACTGCAGAGCGAAGTCAAACTGGGGGTTGGCTCTATTCGGGATATCGAATTTCTGGTCCAGTACCTGCAGCTGACCCACGGTCGACAGGATCCGCGGATTCTGAGCTGTAATACCCTGGAATCGCTGGCGCGGCTGGCGGAATTCGGAATGTTGAACGCCACCTGGTATCGTCAGCTGCGAGCCGGTTACGTGTTTCTGAGAACCGTCGAACACTCCCTCCAGCTGCTGCACAATCAGCAGACACACGAACTCCCGCACGACGCTGGACCGCAGGAATGGCTGGCACAGCGACTGGATTTTCCCGATGCCGCCACGCTGCTGCAGCGGTTCGCCGAGCACCGATCGGCCGTGCGGTCGATTTTTGAGGCATGCATCTCGTCGCCCGATCCGCAGGACCGCCACCGAAACCCTGTCAGCCCCGCAGCCATGTCCCGCCCGCAACCGAACGCGGATCGCGCCGCAGACCTGGTCAGTCCGGAGTTGCCCATTTCCGTGCACTGCGCTCCCTCAGCCCCGGATTCCCGCCCACTGCAGGTGGTTGTCCGCGGAGTCGAATTCAGCGGCTGGCTCGCGGCCACCTGCGGCCTGATGGCCGTTCATCGACTCACGGCGTGCCGGGTGGATGTCGTCACGGCTGGCAGTACGAAGCCGCGTGATCTGAACTGCCCTCCAGGAACATTTCTGGCGACGTTCGAGGTTTGCCAGCCCGTCGGAGTTACGCGGGACAGGCTGCTGTCCGGCTGTCAGAAAGGCTGTCAGCCGCCTGAGACCTTCGCGACTCTGTCTGGCAGCTGCCCGACTCCGGAACGCCTGGCCGGGCTGCTGCAGATTGAACTCACGGAAATTCTGCAGCGCGTGCGTGGCGGGCAGTCTGAGGCAGTTCAGTTCGATCTGATCGGGAAACTCTCTGACGCGAGTCTGCCACCAGACTGCGTCGTCGCCGATTCGACGGCAGTCACGCTGATTCGGCCGCGTCATGTGGCGGACGGCGAGACAGCGGTGGAATTCCGTGGTCACGACGCCCACGCGTTGCTGTTCGAGCTGGTGCTGGTACTGTCGCTGAGTGGTTTCCGAGTCTCTCGCGCAATGGCCGAGTCGCAGGCGGACCAGGTCTGCGGCGTGCTGTACGTTACGGAAGCTGACGGAAGTCCGGTCAGCCGTCCGGACCGGCGGGAGGAACTACAGACGTCTGCCACAGTCATCCGGCAGTTCGCCCACTGGCTGCCGCTGACCGGCGATCCCGCTCGCGCCCTGCTGAATTTTCGCGAATTGCTGACTCGGCTCCGGCTGAGGTCCGACTGGCCCAGGACCCTGCAGTCACTGCAGCGTCCGAGTGTCCTGCACGCTGCGGCACAGGTCCTCGGAATCAGCCCGTTTCTGTGGGACGACCTGCTGAAACTGCGGCATGAAGAACTGTTTCCACTGATCGCGCATGCAGAGCAACTGACGGAACGCGTCGCCATTCCTGCGCTGGCAGCCGAGCTGGATTCAGTCCTTGCCGGTGCTGAAAGCCTGACCAGTCCGTGGTCAGCGCTGAATTCGTTCAAGGACCGCCAGTTGTTTCGCATCGACCTGCGACATCTTCTCGGCCGCTGTCACACGTTCGGCGAGTTTTCCGTCGAGATCACGGAACTGGCCGAGCTCGTCGTGTCGCGTGCCGTTCGCCTCGCATGGACTCAGCTGGTGGCTGAACACGGTCTTCCCCTGGGGGATTCCTCGGGACTGCCGTGCCCGTTTGCCGTGGCGGGGCTGGGGAAGTTCGGTGGAGTCGAAATGGGCTTCGCGTCAGATATTGAACTGCTGCTGATCTATCGGGAGGCCGGACAGACGGCCGGTGCGAACAATATCTCCTGTGCGAGGTTTTTTGACGCTCTGGTGAACATGGTGGCGGCCGGAATCTCTGCGCGGCAGGACGGGATTTTTCAGGTCGATCTGCGGATGCGACCTTACGGGCAGGCCGGATCGGCGGCCATTTCTCTGCATGATTTCGACGCCTATTATCGCCCGAACGGGGCCGCATGGCCCTATGAAAGACAGACTCTGGTACGGTTTCGCTGCGTGGCGGGGGACACCGATTTTTCCCGTCAGGCAACTGAAACGTGCCATCGGCTGTTGTACACGTCCGGTGCATTTGACTTCGCCGCGATGCGGGGAATGCGGGAACGTCAGATCCGGCAACTCGTGCGCGGCGGGACGATCAACGTGAAGCTGAGCGACGGCGGACTTGTTGACTGCGAATACGCCATGCAGGCGCTCCAGCTCACGTTCGGGAAACACCTTCCGGAACTCCGTCAGCCGAATACGCTGGCTGCGCTCCGGGTCGCCGGTGAAGTCGGACTGATCGACCCGTTGCAGTGCCAGCGCGTGCAACAGGCCTGGGTCTTCCTCCGGCAGCTGATCGACTGCCTGAGAATGGTCCGCGGAAACGCGCGCGACCTGACGCTGCCCGACCCCGGCACGCCGGACCACACACAGCTGGTCAGACGCCTGAAGATCGTCCACCAGTCCCGGATTCCGCTCAGCCACCTCGAATCGCAGATGGCTGTGATCCGCGAGTTTTCGTTTGCGGTCGAACGACACTGCAAATCACTGAGGTCGCCCGCCCGCTGATTCGGCCACGTGTCGGTGCTGCGGCGATCATTCCGGCAACAGCCTTCCACCATTTCGCTC
>SYLK01000201.1 GCA_005809115.1 Planctomyces sp.
GCTTCTGGCAGGCGAATGACTCTCGTGGTGCAGCCGTCGTCATGAAGCTCAATCATGCGGTACCCCGGCGGAGCCTTCAGGAACGTCGCGACGTCGCCCAGAGGGCTGAACTGCAGCCCGGTCGATGGCGTGGTCACCACCATGGCATTTCCGATCTGATGAGTCGATTCGTGATGCACATGTCCACAACAGACCAGACGAATCCGCGGCTCCTGCAGCAGCAGCTCCTGCACCAGCTCCTTACCTTCAAGTCCGATCCGGTCGAGCCACACACTGCCCACGAGGACTGGAGGATGGTGCATAAACAGGACGGCCGCTGTGAGCCGATCGTCAGCCATCTGCTGCCGGATCCAGGTCACCTGTTCGGCGTCAATCCGCCCCGGCACCTGTCCCGGGACGTGAGTATCCAGTCCCAGGCAGATCCAGTTTCCGGCCACAAAGCGGAAATTGATGCGTTCTGCCCCCACCCCCGCTGTGCGGTCGCCGAAGACGGAACGCAGCGCGGCGCGGTCATCGTGGTTTCCCGGCACCTACCACAACCGATCAATCCAGGGGGCCAGAAGATGCCGCACAACGCGATAGGTCTCCGGAAGTTCGTCGTGCGTATGGTCACCGGTAACCACAACATGGTCAATGGACTCTCCGGACTGCTGAATGTGTGCGATCACGGACGCCAGCAGCTCTCGTGTGGGGATTCCCTTGAGAAGCTCGTCGGGACTGGCAAAGAGATGCAGGTCGGTCAGCTGCAGAATTCGGGTGATGGGCATGTCAGTCAGGTCCCGGAAACAAAGATACCCGTTTGACGTCCTGTGATCTCAACGGAAAAATGTACCACCAGCCGAGTTAACGGGAGACGATCTGCGGGCAGTGGAAGGCAAAACGCGATCATGGCTCGAAGTTCCCGTCGCCGACAGTGACGCGGGAGTCTGCTGCCCTGCCCACGATCTCAGCAGACACCACCGCAGAGCAGGGTCTGCCGAGTCTTCCGGATCATTCGCGGGAGCCACTTCCATTTCCGCCAGGCGCTGAAGAGTTTACTTTGCCAGGTTCCGGATCGCCATCGGCAGGTCCCTGTCCACCAGGCCCAGCACACCGCGCCCCTCGGAAAGGCGATCCTCGACATCGAACTGCAGGTCTTCCGAATCGATCTTCCAGAAATCCTCGATCGACTCGCGATCGATGATTCGTGCGGGACGGACCAGGCGAAACCCGACGCCGCGTGCCGGGTCCGTCGTATACCACCACGGACTTTTCGGCAGATTCGGGTCGTATTGTTTCCAGGCCCGGTCATCGGAGGGCAGGCGAGCGGCCGAACGGCAGCGAGCCCCCGGGAATTCCCACGATCCGCCACGGACGACGCGGGGATCCGTCTGATCCGTGCGTACCCAGTCGCTGGCAGCGCTGAGCGGCTGGTCGGCAGCGGCATACGGTCCGTAACCGTCGATGACCCATTCGGCGACATTGCCGTGCATGTCAAACAGTCCCCAGGGATTTGGCTGTTTCTGCCGCACCAGGCGGGCACCCTGCCCACCGCTGTTTTCTGAAAACCAGGCAAATTCCTCCAGCCGGGAGAGATCGTCGCCAAAATGCCACGCGGTATCGGAGCCGGCGCGGCAGGCGTATTCCCATTCCGCTTCCGTTGGCAGCCGGTATTGCCCACCCGTGACGGCCGTCATCCATTTGCTGAACTGCCGGGCTGCATACTGGGTCATCGTCACTGCCGGCTGGCGCGGATCGTCACCATACTCAAACGTAAAATCCGGCTCGTACAACGGAGTCGGCGCGGTGATCGCATCGAGTCGATTGTGCTCATTGACCTGCCGCAGATTCAGCGACTGGAACTCCTTGAACGAGCGATACAGCATCATGAACAGCTTGTACTGATCCCACGTCACTTCACACTCCGCCATCCAGAACGGTTCCACCCGGAACCGCCGCTGCGGCGTCTCATCCGACTGATGGTTCGGATCGGAATCCGGACTGCCCATCAGGTATTCACCGCCCGGAATCGGCTGCATCAGAAACGTCACGTCAGTATCCGGAATCGTCACGACATACGGGACCATCCACTGATCGCCGAGCTGCACAAAACGTCCTGCGGTCGGCCGATCAGTCACCAGACCAGGCACCGTCTTCTCGGAGTTGTCTCCGGCTGAGCAGGCCTGGGAACTCAGCAGGATGGCCGCTGCCAGACATAGCGCCGCTGCCGCTACTGACGTCATTGCCATCAATGACGTCCGGAAGATGTCGGAGAAACTGGGTCGTCGAGGCATTTCCGTCTACTCACTTTTCGGTCGCGGTCGCTGTTTGGCGGGACGCTTCCTGGCACCGCCCGGATTAAATGCCCGCTGCACCTCTTCCAGCGAGGTACTGCCCTCGACGACCACGCGCAGCGCGTCCTTCTGCAGCGTCAGCATGTTGTCGGCCACCATCTGTTTTCGCATGGCTGCCGGATCAGCGCCTTCGGCAATGACTTCCTTCATCCCTTCCGACATTTCCAGCATTTCAAACAGCGCCACGCGTCCGTAGTAAGGAGAACCATCACACTTTTCACACAGCTCCTCGATCGACTGGGCCTGAGGATCATCGGGTGGCGGAGGAGTCGGTGCGCGGTACAGCACGCTGGTTTCCGGCGGCAGGCCGAGCCGCTTCAGCAGCGGTGGACTGGGGCGAAAAGCCTGTTTGCAGTCGTCACACAGCCGACGAACCAGTTTCTGCGTCAGCACGGCCCGCAATCCGCGAATTACGGCGTCGGGCCCAATCCAGTCGATCAGCTGCTGGACGGCTTCGATGGGCGTACTGGCCCGGATTTCCGCCACGAATGCCAGCTTGTCACTGTAATCAAACACCGTCTGAACAACGTGAGGGTCCTCAAGGCGGTCGAGAAAAATCACGTCTGCTTCGCGACGCTGCAGCCGGTCGAAGCTCAGTTCCAGGTCATGGCCCGGTTCCGGTTCAAAGTCGCTCACATTGGTCAGCTCGACTCCCGGCAGATGTGCCATGTTGAAAACGGAGTACAGATAAGGATCGACGGAATGCAGTGTGACCACGGACAGCGTCGTGCTGCCGGATTCCGGCGGCCCGCAGATCAGAATCACACCGCTGCGTTCCGACGTGTACTCGCGGACCCTGTTGCGGACAGACGTGGGAAGTCCCACGTCGGCCGGCCGGGAACGGATAACCTTGCGGTTCTCCACCTTGATGCGGATGCGTTCTCCACCGGTTTTCTGCGGCACACAATCCACCATCAGGTGATACGGCACGCCGTTGTATTCGGCCTTGATGCCGCCCTCCTGATTGTCGCGGCGCTTCAGGGGATCAAGACCGGCCAGCAATTTCGTCATCTGCAGCATCGCAGCACCTTTCGGCGCAGGCAGAGCAGCCACCGGATACGGTGTGCCATCAATGATGAACCGAATGGTGAGACGGTTCTCCCGAGGTTCCAGCAGGATCGTGTGAGCACGCCGTGACAGCGCATCAGAGATCATCATCTTGACCGGCAGCAGCCCCGACTGGACCAGTTTGGCGTGCGCTTTGAGATTGGCCTCGCGGCCGAACAACGGCCCCTGAAACAGAACCTGCTCGATTTCCGGTTCGTCACTCGCCGGCGGAGACGACGACTTCTTGTCCGCCGGCTTCTTGTCTGCCGGCTTTCTGCGACCAAGCATCGGGTCGGTCCCTTCTCTTATAATCTGGCGTTCGACAGATCACACGCTGCCAAACTGAAGCTGTAACATGAGATTCCTGACGTCCCGAACATGCACAGTATCACGTTCGATTGTTCTGTCCGAGCAGATGAACACGGGCGCATCAGTCTGCATGCGATCCGGGACCGGCAACCGACCGTGGCTGCCACGGACGATATCGGCATCGAGTCCAATCACATCCATCAGGTACCGGCAGCCGAGTTTCTTCTGCAGCAGGCGACAGGCGATCCGCAGCGCGGGCAGCCGCAGCTGTGGATCGACGAACAGCTCCGCGGGATCATAACCTGGTTTGCGATGGATATCGACAGTCCGGGCGTAATCCGGAGCCAATGCGTCATCCAGCCAGAAATAATAGGTGAACCAGGCATCCCGCCCGCTGACGGCAACCAGATCACCCGAACGTTCATGGCTGATGCCGAAATCCCGCTGTTCCGATTTGTCCAGCACCCGCTCCACGCCCTCCAGCCGCTCCACCAGCTGCCTGACATGAGGCTGGTCGGCCGGGTTTTTCAGGTAAATTTGTGCCACCTGGTGATCCGCCACGGCGAACGCACGCGATGCGCCGCAGTCCAGCGATTCCCAGCCCGTGATTTCCCGGCGAGTTCGCAGGAAACCCTGTTCACGCAGAGCCCGATTGATATGCACGGGCCGATGAACCTCCGTGATCCCGTATTCCGATACCACCAGGATCTCCGCCCCACTGTCGCGAGCGGCATGGATCAGCTTCCCGGCCTCATGATCCAGGCGACGGATTTCGCTGCGGATTGCGGCATCATCCGGCCCCAGCCGCTGCAGTCCGTAGTCCAGGTGCGGCAGATAGACCAGCAGCAGGCTGGGACGATATTCGCGCCAGACGCTGAGGCTGGCGTCGGCAATCCAGGAGGAGCTGCGGATGTCAGCGGTGGGGCCCCAGAAATTGAACAGGGGAAAACCGCCGTGCCGGGACTGCAGTTCCGTGGCCATGGACGAGGGTTCACTGTACAGGTCGGGCAGCTTGCGTCCGTCCGCCGGGTACGACGGGCGCGGTGTCACCGACCAGTCGACGTCAGCATACATGTTGTACCACCAGAACAGCTTTGCTGTGGTATGACTGCTGTCCCGCCGGCGCGCTGTCTGAAAGACTTTCTCGCCGCCGACGAGGTGATTCGACTGCTTCCAGAACATCACTTCCGCGAGGTCACGAAAGTACCAGCCGTTTCCCACGATCCCGTGACGCTCCGGCATCTCCCCGGTCAGCATCGTCGACTGGACCGAACACGTCACCGCCGGCAGGATGGTCGCCATCGGTCGGGCGAATCCTTCATCCCGCAGAACACGCAGACTGGGCGTATCTTCCCCGATCATGCTGGCCGTCAGCCCGACGGCATTGATGACCAGAAGTCGGCGGTGGCTGCGGGAGCGATCCGGCATAGCGAAGGGCACAGCGGAAAAAAATGGCGGAAGAAGAGCAGGTCAGGTTCCGGACGTCCAATCAAACTCAGAACGTTACGGTGGCATTCGTGCTCCGCGAATGCAAGAATCAATGCCACTTTCCCGTTTGATTCGCGATGTTTCCCGGCAATTCTGCCGTTGGCGCCGTCTTCCGGGAACACACGGTGGCTTGTTTCCTCTCCTGACATGCAAGGATCCCCGGCAGATGAACCGCGAAGACTTGATTCGGATGATCGGTCCGGTACAGGGTCAGACCACAGAATACGTCCCTGTGGCCTGCCTGTTGTCCAGTGGATACGCCTGCGTCGGCTATTACAACAGCCTGCTGAATGAAGGACTGATTGACACCGTGGTCCTGCTGAATACCCGGCTGGTCGACCTGAGACATGATGACGGTCAGTCGCGCCGAGGCCGAGTGGCCGATTTCAATGATTTCCTGCAGGATATCGTCACGAAACACTATGCGGCTCGCGAGTCCGACGCCGGCGATGAGGCCGCTCAGGAAGAAGGCACGATTCCCCTGACCGCCATCCCTCTGAACGAAATCTCCCTCCTCTACCCCGTGGCGCACATTGCCAAGCTGCTCAAACGGCTGCGGAAAGTGGCGCACGAGGAATCACGCCATCCGGGCAATTCCCACGAAGATGACTCGATTCCGACATTCTTTGATTTCAACAACAAGAGTATTGTCCTGAAGGCCCTGCGGACAAAGCTCTGGTAAGGACCGACCAAAAAATCAGTTGCACAAATTTTCTGTTCAGGGAAGCGGAGCGCCCCCTGACCAGAGTCACGCGGGTGTGTGACAGCGGCTGGACCTGAATGTTTCGTTTTGACCGTAAAATGGCTGCATGAAATCATCGGCCAGCTGATGAACTGATCCAGCGAATCCGCATTCGAGGTGCAGGATTCATGCGGCCGACGTTTTCCTGAGTTTGTTCAACTGATTTCCTGGCCGGTCCGAAGGCGCGACAGAACACCAGCCACCCGCGCGGTCTGCCAGGAAATTCAGCGAGAGGACGAGAGTTATGCGCCAGTTCGTGTCCGAAGGAGTCACCACCTCGCACCGTGGATCCGCCGCGGACTCCGCCCGCATTCCGGCAGTCCTGATCCGGTCGTTCATTCTGGGACTTCACATCGCCTCCGGAATCATCGTACAGGGCGATGAAAGCCACGCTCAGCCGGATTCGCTACCGACGGCAGGGGTGTCTGCCGTCCCGTCAGTGACGGAGCTGGCTGCTCGGGTCAGGCAGTCACTGGTCGTTGTGCGTTCGACCACTCGCGATGGTGCTGACGACGGTCTGGGGACCGGCTTTGTAATTGACAGCAGCGGACTGATCGTGACGGCCCGTCACGTCATCGGCGATGGGCGCGACATCGTGGTGGAACTCCCGGATGGCGCCGAGACACGTGCCACAGAAGTCTATGCGTCATCCAGCCGACTTGACCTGGCCATCGTCCGGATACCGGCGTCTTCGCTGCCAGCCCTCGCAATCGGAACGTCGGAGCTGATCAGTCAGGGACGCGATGTCGTGGCCATGGGCCATCCTCGCGGGTTTCGAAACAGCGTGGTCAGCGGCGTGATCTCCGGACGCCGTGACTTCGATGGTGTCTCCATGATCCAGCTGGCCATGCCGGTCGAACCGGGCAACAGTGGTGGCCCGCTCGTGGATCGTGACGGACGTGTCCTGGGGATTATTACCATGAAGTCAACCGCCTCGGATAACCTGGGCTTTGCGCTGCCGGTCGACCTGCTGCAGTCTTTGCTGGACGACCCCAATCCGGTCCCGATTCAGCGCTGGCGGACCATCGGAGCGCTCGACAGCCGCAGCTGGTCGCCCCTGTTCGGTGCGAACTGGCGACAACGCGCCGGCCGCATCACTGTGGACGGTCAGGGAGTCGGCTTCGGCGGTCGCACACTGTGCCTCAGCACCCTCCCGCTTCCTTCGGAACTCCTGGAACTGCAGGTTTCCGTCAAACTGGATGATGAGCGTGGTGCGGCAGGGCTGGTGTTTCACTCTGATGGCGGCGATCGACACTACGGGTTTTACCCCAGTGCCGGGAATCTGCGACTCACCCGGTTCAGTGGTCCCGATGTCAACTCCTGGACAATCCTGCACAATGCACCACATGCCACCTACCGCGCGGGCGACTGGAATACTCTGAAAGTTCGCATCCGCCCGGACGGGTTTGACTGTTTTGTGAATGGGCAGCCAGTAGTGACTTCGACAGACACGGAACTGGCGCGAGGAAAATTCGGGCTGGCATCCTTTCGGGGGACGCGAGCCGAGTTTCGCGGGTTCGCGACGGCAGAGACGCTGCCACCCGACCGACCGGACGAGGACGTTCTCGCCGCGCTGAACTCCACGTCGTTGAAGGTGACCGCTGACCGGCCAGCCGGGGCCGAAGTGGTCCGGGAACTGCTGCCCCACGCCAGATTCACCACGGAGCTGCTGACACAGGAAGCCGGACGCCTCGAACGGCTGGCCACACGACTGCGGCAGACCGCCCGGGACGTCCATCTGGTTCAGGTGCGCAGAGAACTGCTGCGGGAACTGCAGCTTCCCGTCGAGGATGTCGCCGAAAAACCCGATCGGCCGCCGGGGACTGGGGATCTGCTGAGATCGGCCCTGCTGGTGGCGCAACTGGATAATGAAGATGTCGACGTTGACTCCTATGTCCGCCGCGTGGATGAAATGGCGACGGAAATTCAGGCTGCCGTCTCCGAAAACTCCACTCCCGCTGTTCGCCTGCAGGCCCTCGACAAGTACCTGTTCGAGGACAACGGCTTTCACGGAAGCAGGTTCGAATATTACACAAAATCCAACAGCTACCTGAACGAAGTCATTGATGATCGAGAAGGACTGCCGATCACACTGTCGGTCCTCTATATGGAACTCGCGGAACGGCTGAATCTCCAGGTCGTCGGAGTCGGCCTGCCAGGACACTTTGTCGTCCGATATGAGCCGCAGGATGACCCGGCAACAACGCAGCTGATTGATCCCTTTGAAAAGGGCCGCCGCCTCTCCCTGGATGATGCCGCTCAGCGGCTGCGGGATGCCGGACACCCCAATCTGCCGGCTTTTTATGAAGCTCAGACGTCCGTGCAGATCATTCAGAGAATGCTGACGAACCTGCTGAGCCTCGCCGAAGCCGGACGCAGTGACGAAGATGTTCGCCGATACCTGGAAGTGCTGACGGAGCTGTCGCCGGACCAGTTCGAGTATCGAGCCAGGCGTGTCGAAATGCGGGCGCGCACCGGACGCCTGGAAGACGCGATTCTGGATGTCGACTGGTTTCTCCGTGTCCGACCCGCCGGGACAGACGAAAATCGCCTGCACGAACTGCGAGCCACTCTGCAGCAGCAGCTGAATCTCCGGCAGGACATCCCCGCGGCGATGCCCTGACTCGCGATTGACGGTGTAGTGCTCTGTCACAGCTAAAAAGTCGGATTGGCAGAATGATGAAAATCGAGGAAACTGCATGGCACAAGGAGGTGTGGAGATAGGCGTGCAAATCGGACCC
>SYLK01000202.1 GCA_005809115.1 Planctomyces sp.
CGGCAAGGAGGACGCGATTACCGAAAACTACAGCCCCAGTGCCGACGATAACGTGATTCTCACGGGAATTGCGGGCGACCGCTATTCGATGGGGTTTCTGGGGTGCGCGTATTATTTCCTGAATCGGGAAAAGGTCCGTGCCCTGAAGATTTCCCCTACGGAAAACGTGGCGGATGCAGTGGAGCTGACCCCGGAAACGGTTCAATCCGGCAGTTACACTCCGTTGTCCAGACCGTTATTCATTTACGTCAGGGAGTCCTCGCTGAAGCGGCAGGAGGTGGAAGATTTTGTGCGTTATACGCTGAACGAGGGGCAGTCGCGGGTTGAGTCTGTGAACTATGTGCCGCTGAGCGATGCCGATCTCGCGGTCAGCCGCGAGGCATTTGAAGCCGCAGTGAAGTAGTGGTCGTACGTGTCTGGAACGGGCTGTCGGATCGACATCAGAAGCAGGATTGACCACCGAGTGTTGTCCTCGAGTTGCCGAGATCGCATTTCCGGACATGAGAGTCCGCCGGGGGCAGTCACGGGAGCAAGCATGGTAAGGACCCGGGTGCAGGCATGACCGGATCAGGCAGACAGCACCGAACAGAGTGGTCGCAGCGCCGCAAGTCCCGGCATCACGAGCAGCTGATCCGATTCAGCCTGTTTGCATGCACGCTGTTGTCGATTCTGACAACTGCCGGGATTATCTTTGTCCTGCTGGGTAATGCAGTTTACTCGCCAGGTCAGTCACAGGCGTTTTTCGAGCGTGTTTCAGTCCGGGAATTCCTGACAGGGACACACTGGAAGACGGTGGACGGGCCGGAAGGGAGGTTCGGGATCCTTCCGCTGCTGTCGGGTACGCTGATGGTGGGGGCGATTGCGTCGCTGATCAGTCTTCCCACGGGGCTGGGCGCGGCGATTTACATGAGCGAATACGCCACGCCGCGAGAGCGGAGCATCGTCAAGCCGGTGCTGGAGATTCTGGCGGGCATCCCAACTGTGGTCTATGGATATTTCGCCCTGAAGTTTGTCACTCCGTGGGTTCTGAAACCGGTTCTGACGGGCATGCTGGGAATTGACCTGGGCGCGTACAACACGCTCAGTGCCGGGATTGTGGTGGGGATCATGGTGACTCCGCTGATCGGGTCGTTGAGCGAGGACGTGCTGCGGGCGGTGCCGCGGACTCTGCGGGAGGCGGCATATGCGCTGGGCAGTACGCGGCTGGATGTGTGTCTGCGCGTGGTGGTACCGGCAGCGCTGTCGGGGATTCTGGCCGCGTTTCTGCTGGCATTTTCGCGTGCCATTGGTGAAACGATGGCCGTGACGATTGCGGGGGGGAGCCGAATTCTGCTGACGGCCAATCCGCTGCAGGAGGCATCCACCATGACGGCGTTCATGGTCCATCAGAGTTCCGGGGACAATTCGGCAGATTCCATCGGCTTCAAGAGCATTTACGCGGTCGGACTGGCATTGTTTCTGATGACGCTGGTGATCAACCTGATTTCGGGCTGGATTCTGCGGCGGTTCCGGGAAGTCTACCAATGAACTCGACGGCTGAGCTGGCGCGACCAGGTCGTGGTTTCGTCACTGGTTCGGACGCGTACATGCGGCGGCGCATCCTCTGGTCCGGCGCCTTTCGCTGGCTGTGCCTCGGTCTCACGTATTCGGCCATAGGAATTCTGGGGATTCTGCTGGGCAGTATTTTCTGGAACTGTCTGGGGCGTCTGAGCGTGGATTTCCTGAGGAGCACGAACTCGAGTGATCCGGTGCGGGCGGGTATGCTGGCGGGAATCTGGGGGTCGTTCTGGCTCACACTGCTGACGGGGGCCTTTTCCATCCCGATCGGTCTGGCGACGGCGGTTTATCTGGAAGAGCATGCGGCCAATAATCGGCTGAACCGGATTATCAAAGTCAACCTGGCCAATCTGGCGGGAGTCCCGTCGATTGTGTACGGCATGCTGGGACTGACAGTTTTTGTGCACATGTTTGATCTGTTTGAGCCGAATACCGGAGCCGGAGACGTTGATCAGATTGTGACCATTCTGGGATTTCTGAAGATCCGCGTGCCGGATATTCTGCCGCTGGGCGATGTCGTGCTGGCTGGCGCACTGACGATGACGCTGGTGGTTTTGCCGACGATCGTGATTGCATCGCAGGAGGCATTGCGGGCGGTGCCGGAGTCGATTCGGATCGCGTCGCTGGCGCTGGGTGCGACGCGCTGGCAGACAGTGTGGAGGCAGGTGTTGCCGGCAGCACTGCCTGGTATTGCGACTGGCGTCATTCTGTCAATGTCGCGTGCGATCGGCGAGACAGCACCGCTGATTATGGTGGGAGCGCTCACACGAGCCAGTTTCTGTCCCGGCCAAATCGATTCACCCGCGAAACTGGTGACTCAGCCCGGCCGAATTCCTGCGGCCCTGTTTGATCAGTATACGGCGATGCCGATTGAAAGTGTCTCCTGGGCTCGGCAGCCGGACGACCGCTTCAGCGCCGTGGCGGCATCGGGAATTGTGACTCTGCTGCTGATCCTGCTGACAATCAACGGGCTTGCGATGTATATCCGCCAGAGATCCGGTCGGCACCTGCGGTGGTAGCGCTGCGCTTCGGGCTGGGTGAGCTGCCGCAGCCTGCAGACGAGACTTTTGTGGAAGGACGTTGATCATGGCGACACTGACGACACCCAAACTTCGCGTGCCTCCGGCAGTGGCCGGGGTGGACCGCGACGAAGACATGTCCGGCCGTGCGGTGTCAATTCAGGCTCGGTCTCTGAATTTTTACTATGGTGAGAATCAGGTGCTGTTCGACGTGTCACTGACGGTCCCGGAGCGGTCAGTAACGGCTCTGATCGGGCCCTCGGGGTGTGGCAAGAGTACTTTCCTCCGCATTGTGAATCGCATGAATGACCTGATCGAAGGGACTCGCTGCACCGGGACGATCGAGGTGGAGGGCAAAGACATCATGGACCGCGATGTGGACGTGGTTCTGCTGCGAAAACATGTGGGCATGGTGTTTCAGAAGTCGACTCCGTTTCCCAAATCGATTTTCGACAATGTGGCCTATGGTCCGCGGATCGCCGGGGAGAAGAATCGTGCGGTGCTGGCAGATCTGGTGGAGGAATGCCTGCGGAAAG
>SYLK01000203.1 GCA_005809115.1 Planctomyces sp.
CACCTCCTTGTGCCATGCAGTTTCCTCGATTTTCATCATTCTGCCAATCCGACTTTTTAGCTGTGACAGAGCACTACAGTCACCGCCTGAAGTCACCGCCGAGCCAATTGGTCCATCCCTGCGTGTTCTTGTGGTCGATGACAACGTCGATGTGGCTCAGGCCCTGGGGCTGCTGCTGAAGGCGACAGGTTATGATGCACGAATGGCTTTTGACGGGGTCAATGCCGTAAAAGTCGCTCTCGAATTTCTACCGAACATCGTACTGTTGGACATCGGCTTGCCGGGACTCGACGGTTATGAAGTTGCAAAGCGACTGAGGCAAGACTCGTCTCTGGATGGTGTCGTGCTGGTCGCCGTGACCGGCTACGGGCAGGCAACGGATAAGCTGCGTTCGCAGGACGCCGGATTTAATCACCATTTGGTCAAACCCACCGACTTCGACAAGGTGCAACAGATTTTGGCAACGGTGTCTCGGTGAAGGCGACCTGATCCCTACGGAGCGGGGACGATGAAATGTGATTTCGGGATCAATCGAGTCCTGCATTCTCTCACACCAGGATCGTTGCGATCACAGGCCATGCCGACGCGGGGATCCGAAGGGGTCGGGAGTCTTTTTCTGCGGATTCCAGGGAGCTACATGTCTCAGGAAGTGGTTGCGAATGAGTTGATTGGCAGAAAAAGACGCCCGACCCCCTGGGCAGCCCCGATCCAGAACGCCCAGGATCGCTTCGAGCGGCTGGGCCACGTATGCGTCGCTGATTTCTACGAGGCCGGATGAAGAGCTGGACCTGGACGAGATTGCAGCGCTGCTGGACACCGTTGCCACGCAGGTTCATTCGGCTCCCAACCGCGCGGCCTACACGATGAACAACTTTGTGATCTGTGTCGGATGTTACGTGAAACCTCTGCTGTCCCGGGCCAAAGCCGTGGCGAAGAAGATTGGCGTCGTCCAGGTTGACGTGGGCGACACCGCCTGCAAGGTGCCCATCGCCACAGAAACCATCGCCAAAATCGAGTCCATGAATCGAGTCGGCCGGAAACGAAAGGCCGTGAAGTGCTGATTCGCAGTGACCGGGAGCCGTCAGGTTGCATCGGGAGCCATCGCCTGACCAGAATACCCGTGCAAAAAAACGCCGCACGATTCCCATTGCCGCTGAACCACCGCGAATCATGAGCAGCCGGATGACACGCCAGCTTCATCTTCCGCCGGAAATATCTCGCCGGGACGTCCTGTTTCAGACGGCGTCCGGGATCGGACTGCTGGGGCTGGCATCCGTCTGCGCCGCGGACCAGCCCGCGCCGGTTCAGTCCACGCCGGCCCCACCCACGCTGGTTCAGCCCGCGCCGGTTCAGCCGGCTTCGTCGGACCCGCTGCTGCCCAGACCCGCGCATTTCGCGGCGCGGGCAAAGCACGTGATTTTTCTGTTCATGAACGGCGGTCCGTCGCACGTCGATACGTTTGATCACAAACCCGAACTCCGCCGACAGGCCGGGAAACCAGGCCCCGGTGGTAACTTCCTGCCGTCGCCCTTCGCGTTTCATCGGTGCGGCAGCAGTGGGATTGAGGTGAGTGAATTGTTCCCTCAGGTCGGGAAATGCATCGACGACATCTGCGTGGTGAGGTCGATGCATACCAGTACTCCGAATCATGAACCGGGCCTGTTCATGATGAATTCGGGTGCGCAGCAGCCCATCCGGCCGTGTCTGGGTTCGTGGCTGACCTATGGTCTGGGAACCGAGAACCAGAGCCTGCCCGGGTTTGTGGTGCTGTGTCCCGGAAAGCCGGTGGTCGGTCCGGCGTTATGGTCGAACAGTTTTCTTCCGGGGATTTTTCAGGGAACCCACGTCAACAACGGAAAGATCGATCCGCAGCGCGTGATTGGTCATCTGCAGAATCCCGCCCTGGGCCGGTCGTCACAGCGACGGATGCTCGATCTGCTGCAGCAGCAGAATCAGGAGCATCTGCAGCGTCGAGCGCAGGACAGTCAGCTGGAAGCACGGATTCAGTCGCTGGAGATCGCCTGGCGGATGCAGTCAGAGGCGCAGGAGGCGTTTGATATCGGCCGCGAGTCCGAGACCACTCGCAGACTTTACGGATCGGGAGAATTTGCCGACGGTTGTCTGATTGCCCGGCGAATGGTCGAGCGGGGAGTCCGCATGGTGCAGCTGTACTACGGCAGCGGTCAGCCCTGGGATGCGCACGGTGACATTCTGGATCATCGCCGTGACGCGCAGCACAGTGACCAGCCGATTGCGGCCCTGATTCGGGACCTGCAGTCGCGCGGGCTGTTTGATGAAACGCTGATTGTGTGGGGCGGCGAGTTCGGCAGAACGCCGACGGCTCAGGGGGAAAAGGGGCGCAACCACCACGCCACCGGATTCAGCATCTGGCTGGCCGGAGGCGGGATTCTGGGCGGTATGACCTGGGGGGCCACGGATGAACTGGGAATCAAGGCCGTCGAGAATCGCATGAGCGTCCACGACCTGCACGCCACAATTCTGCACCTCATGGGGATTGACCACGAACGGCTGACATATCGCTATTCCGGGCGTGATTTTCGACTGACAGACGTTCACGGCAGTGTCGCCCATCAGATTCTCAGCTGAGCCCGTCACCAGGGAGCCGTCATTTGCACAGCGACGATCAGCGAGCGAGCGGTGTGCCGCACGGAAGAAAGCGCCGGGGGGCGAGTCCCGACGGGGCAGGGCGGCTCTGCAGCGCACTGGCAGACGGCTGTCGCAGACGGGATCTGCGGACCACACTGATCGGGGTGATGATCGGGGCGATGATCGCCTGGCTGCCGACTGCCGCGGTGGCTGACGCGACGGAATCATCGGCAACCGATGACGCCCCGGTCAGCGCACAGCGAGCGGTCAGCTCGGAGGACCAGGTCAGCGCGCAGGGCGCGGTCAGCGCAGAGAACGGGCCATGGTGGGCGTTTCGGCCATTCGTGAAACCGCTGGTCCCGGAAACGCAGCACGACGACTGGTCACAGACACCGGTCGATCGTTTTGTGTTTCGCCGACTGACCGAATACGGTCTGCGGCCGGCACCGCGGGCGACACGGCCGGCGCTGGTGCGACGACTGTATTTTGGCCTGGTCGGAATGCCGCCGACGCCGGAGGAAATCGACTCCTTCGTAAGCGACAACGCGGCAGATGCCTGGGAACGTCTGGTTGACCGGCTGCTGGACGACCCGCGGTACGGTGAACACTGGGCTCGTTTCTGGCTCGATCTGGTGCGCTATGCGGACTCGGACGGATGGAACAAGGATGCCTATCGCCCTCACATCTGGCGCTATCGGGACTACATCATTCGTGCGTTCAATGAAGACCGGCCTTATCCGAAGTTTGTGCAGGACCAGCTGGCCGGAGACGAAACTGCGGCGGACGATCCTGACGGGTTCGTGGCAGCCGGTTTTCTGCGACTGGGAATTTACGAATACAACCAGCGGGATGCGCGCGGGCAGTGGGATGCCATTCTGAACGAAATGACGGACGTGACGGCCGATGTCTTTCTGGGAATCGGTCTGGCGTGTGCCCGCTGCCATGACCACAAGTTCGACCCGCTTCTCCAGGCGGATTACTACCGCCTGCGGGCATTTTTCGAACCCATCGTGTGGCGAGACGACATCCCCGCACCCGACCGTGGCCAGAGCGAAGCCGCTGAGCAGAATCTGGCCGCATGGCAGGCAGCCAGTCGCGGGACCAGAGACCGGCTGGAGGCTCTGGTTCAGCCGTATCATGCAAGAAAGTGGCAGGCGACGGTCGGAAAGTTTCCTCTGGACATTCAGGCCTGCTTCCACAAGCCGGTCGAACAGCGGACGTCGTGGGATCAGCAGATGGCGTATCTGGTGTCACGCCAGTTTGTGGAGGAGGGTGGAGATCCCCTGAAGGACCTGAGCGAGGCAGACAAGGTCCGGTATGCGGCGCTGCAGCAGGAACTTGCGGCCTTCGACCACCTGAAGCCGGAACCTCCGGGCGGGCTCATGACAGTCACGGATTTCCCCGGAGCGGTTTCGCCGACGCTGATTCCGGACGCATCGCCGCCTCATCCGGTTGCGCCGGGTATTCCAGTGGTTCTGCGATCGGATGTTAACTCGAACGAACCCGCGATCCAGCCGGCAGTCAAGTCCACGGGGCGGAGGGCGGCACTGGCCCGGTGGATCGCGCGAACGGACAATCCACTGACCGCGCGTGTCTATGTGAACCGCATCTGGCAGCAGCATTTCGGAACGGGACTGGTGGCCACGGCCAATGACTTCGGGAAGCAGGGACAGCTTCCGACTCATCCCGAACTGCTGAACTGGCTGACGGCCGCATTTGTCGAGAACGGCTGGAGCACAAAACACCTGCACCGAGTCATTCTGACATCCGCCGTGTGGCAGCAGGCGGCCAGTCATCCGGATGCCCCGCGGCACCAGTCGCTGGACCCGGACTGCAGGCTGCTCTGGAGCGCGCGTATTCAGCGACTGAAGGCAGAGCAGATTCGAGATTCGCTGCTGGCGGTAACCGGACAGTTGCTGCCGGAATCGGGCGGCCCCGGTGTCGAAGCCTCCGTACCTCGACGCGCCATCTACGTCCGAACCCTGCGGAACACTCCGGACCCGTTTCTGCAGGCCTTTGACGCTGCGACCGGACTGCAGAGCGTCTGTGAACGCAGTGTCACCACGACGCCGACGCAGTCTCTGCTGCTGCTGAATGAACCTTCGCTGATCCGGCTGGCAGACCGGATGGCAACATCCCTGGAGCAGACCGGTGGCGCGGATCGGACGGAGCGGCTCAGAAATGCCATGCGGCTGACGTGGGGCCGCGGTCCGACGGCCGAGGAACTGGCCGTGTCGCTCGAATTCTTCGCTGCCTGTGACAGCGAGGCGCCCCAGGCTGCTGACCACGACAGGCTGGCGGATTTCTGCCATGTGCTGTTCAATTCGGGTGAGTTTCTGTACGTCGACTGAATCGAAGTGAGTCAAGCTGTGACAATCTGTGCGCTGTCCAATTGCGGAGAACCTGATGCGTCGACTGGCGCGTTGTCGCGCCGTGAATTCATGCCGCACTGCGCCGGGGGTGCCGCTGCGATCGCACTGAACTGGCTGCTGCAGCGCGAAGCCTGCGGAAAAGAGTCGTCTGCTCTCGCGCATCACGCCGCCAGTGCCAGAAACGTGATCTGGCTGTTCATGGAGGGCGGCCCCAGCCACCTGGACCTGCTGGATCCGAAGCCGCTGCTGAACCAGCTGGCGGGAACGCCGCTGCCGGCGACTTTTCGCGAGCCCCTCACGGCGATGGGTGAGAAGGGATCCCCGCTGCTGGCGGCGCCCCGACGCTGGAAGCAGCATGGCGACAGCGGCCTGTGGGCGTCCGAATGGATCCCGGAAATCGGCGCATGCCTCGACGACATCGCCGTGATTCGCAGCTGCTGGACGAATGGCATCAACCACGCTGGCGGTGTCTGCCAGATGAACACCTGCATCAATGTCGCCGGCCGGCCGTCGCTGGGGGCGTGGGTCCACTATGGTCTGGGTGCATCCTCCGACGATCTGCCGTCGTTTGTGGTAATGTGCGACACAGCCGGGCGACCGGTCAACGGGTCTCGCAACTGGGGCAGCGGTTTCATGCCGGCCTCGCACCAGGGAGTGCAGTTCAGCAGTTCGCCGGATCCGCCGATACCCGCGCTGCATCCACCGGCCGGAATCAGCCCCGAAAGGCAGCACCGGAAGCTGGCGCTGCTGAAGGAATTCAACCGCAGTCACGCGGCCGCCCGCGTTCAGCAGTCGGAGCTTGAGGCCCGGGTGCGGAGCTATGAACTGGCGTTTCGCATGCAGGCCCACGCACCCGCCGCGGTTGATCTGAGCCAGGAGACGGAATCCACGCGTGTGCTGTACGGGCTGGACCAGAAGGAAGCCGAGGGCTTCGGTCGAATCTGTCTGCTCGGGCGCCGCCTCGTGGAACGTGGCGTCCGGTTCGTGCAGCTGTACAGCGGCACGGGCAGCAAGTGGGACTCACACACCGCGATTGAGGCCAACCACTCACAGCTGTGCCGCAGCATGGACAGACCGGTGGCCGGATTGCTGCAGGACCTGAAACAGCGAGGACTGCTGGAGCAGACACTGGTGATCTGGGGAGGCGAGTTTGGACGCACGCCGATGAGCGAAAAGGGGAATGGCCGGGATCATAACCCCACCGGATTTTCCATGTGGATGGCCGGTGGGGGTGTCCGAGGAGGGCAGGTGATCGGGGCGACAGATGACCTGGGACTGTATGCCGTGGAAGATCGGATGCATGTCCGTGACATTCATGCGTCAATTCTGGCCCTGCTGGGACTGGATCATCGGGAGCTGACGTATGATCACAGCGGACGACCGGAGCGACCGACGATCAACGAGGGTGAATTCAACCGCAGACTCATCGGGGGATAGAGCAGGGCAGGGTGGTCGCGGCGTGTCTCAAATCTCAAATCTCAAATCTGCGTTTCCGGCCTGAAAGGCCATCACATCACAACACAGCCCAGGGCAGAGCTCCGGCCGCGGGTGGCGGCCGGAACGCCGCCCTGGGTTCTCAAAAAAAACACGGTCACCAATTGCTGAGCAGATTCTGCCGAAGAACGGGTGAAGTTCGCTTCGCAGAATGGCGAAGAAACGATTATTATCTCGGGGTGATCCGCCGCGAGCACCGCGTCAGCTGCCGCCAACCCGCAACAGACGCGGCTGGTGTCCTGTCGCGATTCAGTCACTGCCACCTGGTTTCCAGAATTCATGCCATGTCCGAGACAACTGCCCACACCTCCGATGCCCCTCTGTTTTCTGAATTCGAGATTGAAGAATTCGCCGCGGATGACGTCGTTGCCGGCAAGGCGATCGGCCAGATGCTGTCGCTGCTGTTTCTGTACACCGTGCTGGCCATGGCACTGGTGAGCTGGTGGACGTTCAGCACGGTCAGCAGCCGAACCGCCCAGACTGCGCCGACGGCCCAGGCTGTGACTCACTGAACAGCACCGCCGCGAGTTTGTCTGCCCGATGAGGCCAGGGCAGCTGCGCG
>SYLK01000204.1 GCA_005809115.1 Planctomyces sp.
ACTGACGACACCCCGCCGTCGATGCACCGCACTCAACGCCACCGCACCGGTGACGCCACCTCACCGTCGCCAACGCACCCATCTCCAACGCGCAGCTCACGGAAGCGCACTGAAGCGCACTGCTGACAACAACTCACCCAACGCCACCATGGACGTCATCTCCGGGTGGCAAGTCCGTGAAGCGGCCATGTGGCGACATTGGGGATGTGGCGGCATAGGGAATGCTGGCGACATCAGTGATGCTGGCGACATCGGTGATTCTGGTGACCTTGGCTGGAAGGCGCCATATTCAGTCCCCTCGCCCCTGTACTCGGGGGAGAGGGTTAGGGTGAGGGGGCTACGCGCGTGGAGAGTTCCCGCGCGATAAACGCGAAAAATCCCCTCATCCAGCCTTCGGCCACCTTTTCCCCCTCGGAGAGGAGAAGTGAAACCATCTTACGTAAACTACTATGACATAGAGCATTACAACCGACTTACGCGACGGTGTGGTTCTGTCCAAACAGGGAGAATCGGGTAGGGAAACACATCATGGCGACATGAGCCATGGGGATGAGCCATGGGGGATGAGCCATGGGGACACAGCATCTTGGGAAATATTGCACACTTGAACAATGTGAACATGTGAACATTTTAAACGAAGGGGCTTTCAAAAATGCTGTGTCCCCATGTGTGTCCATGTGAGTGACGCGCCTGGAGCCATGTCGAGATTCGAGCCAGCAGGTTGCATCGGGTCAATGGCAGGGAAGCTGCGATTCCTTCTGCTGTCTTCATTCTCCTGCCAGATCGCCCATTCTGCTGCCTGATCATGGCTGGAACGGAATCGGCTTTCGAATCAGAACGACTACCGCTGGGAAACCGCAAAGGCAGAAGAATGAAGACAGGAGAATGAGAGATTGATTCTGACGGACTATGACTCAATTCCATGCTCACTTTGTTGTGTCCGGCCGGGAGACCTGTCACAACGAAGCGTCCATCAGGGTCGCTCGTATCTCCGACACGAGAATGCCCGCACGGAGTGGCAGACAGTTTTGGGATGCGGGCGAAGCCAGCGTTAAGGTAACGGGGTTGCGTCATCGCTGACTGAGTCGCCTGACACAACCCCGTCGGGGTTCAATTGCGATCAGCGACATGAGTCCCGAACCGGGTGGCTCAGCCGCGATCGGCAACGCGGCGAAGGATTTTCCACGCGGGTGACATTCGAAAGCCGCCTCAACCAGCCTGTCGGACACCTGCTCCCCCGATTCCAGGGGAGAAGGGGGCATCCACGGGCCGGGGACTGGCTCATTTTCCCGCAAGAGACGAACAGGGTGTGGATGGCCGACTCTGACCCGATCCAGACAGACCACGGGAAAATGTGCCTGTCCCCCTCTCGCCCGTGAACGGTTACGATCCTTCACGGCGCTGCCTTTCAGGGGGTGGTCCGCACAGCCGCAGCGGTTCCACAGGTCTCGGCAGGAAAAAACCGGGGGATGTGACCGGCGTTGCCACTTGACAACGAAAAACAGATTGATCAGACTGTTTGACGCAGATTGACATCCGGCAGTAACAGGTTGAACTGACTGCCGGAGACAGAATCCGCAGCATTCTCGTTCCAGGAGCGTTTCCTGGTTCGATCTCGAGTGTGCATCGGGGGAGTTGTCATCCTGAAGGTAAACGGGAGGAACAGACTATGCCAAAAACGCGTCGATCCGGATTTACTCTGATCGAGCTGCTGGTGGTGATTGCGATTATTGCCATTCTGATTTCGTTGCTGCTGCCCGCGGTTCAGCAGGCGCGCGAGGCGGCACGCCGGACCCAGTGCAAGAACAATCTGAAACAGATCGGGCTGGCTCTGCACAACTATCACGATGCTCACAGCGTGTTCCCTCCGGGAGTACAATGGCCAAAGGGCTTATTCTCATGGCCGCGGACATCCTTCTACGTCCACCTGCTGCCATATATCGAGCAGGCCAACGTGTTCAATACGTATCAGTTCCGGAACGAGTCTGCCAGTCCCACCTCGGGCGGCAGTACAATTACGTGGTATTTCGCCAACAGCGTTCAGGCAACATCCACCCTGCTGCCCGTCCTGCGCTGCCCGAGTGACGGCATGGGCACCTATATCTCGCTCGACGTTGGTCCTCCGACAGGAGTCCGGCGATGGTCGACCGGGAACTACAACGGTATGGCTGGACTTGTGCTCCAGGACATGTTGTCGACCGTTGGTTCAGCAAATCGGTACATGTTCCGCGCCAACTTTTCGACGGCGATTCGCGACATGTATGACGGCACCAGCAATACGACGATGATCGCGGAATACCTGACCACCACCCGCAGTGCCAATGACACGGCGTATACTCCGACGGACGATTTTCGCGGCCTGATCTGGTCTGACCAGGTTGGTCGGCCGTTCGTGTTCGCACTGCTGCCGCCCAACAGCAATCTGCCGGACGTCCTGTACCCGGCTCAGTGCAGTGATCAGCCCAGACTGAATCTTCCCTGTACGACCTCCAGTGATGCGAATGAGCGCACCGCGGCTTCGCGAAGTCGCCACGAAGGGGGAGTTCAGATTCTGCTGGGTGATGGCGCCGTACGGTTTGTCAGCGAGAATATCCATCTCGGCACGTGGCGCGGCCTGGCCAGCACGAACGGTGCCGAAGTGATCGGCGAGTTCTGATCCGGTTCTCGCCGAACCGGTCACTTTCGTTTCCTCTCATCCCCGGGACACCGAGTGTCTCGGGGATGCTTTTCAGAGATTTCTGCAGCCTGTCCGATTGCTGGACGGGCAGGAGTTGCTGAATGACCCGACGTAGCTGGAGTTTACTGGCCTGCTGCTGGATATTTGCGTCGGTTGCCGGCTGCGGTTCCAGCAATCTAGCAGCCGTCAGCGGCAAGGTGACATACGACGGTGAACCCGTGGCGGAAGGTGAGATCCGCTTCATCCCGACGTCGCAGGGGAAGGACATGCCGGGGATGTCCGGCGGCAAGATCGTCAACGGTGAATATTCGATACCGAGTGACAAGGGTGTACCGGTCGGAAACTGTCGCGTCGAGATCTCTGCCCGAAAAAAGACGGGGAAACAGTTCGAAGCCGTGATGCCCGCACCACCCGGATCCATGATCGACGAAACGATCAGCTACATCCCGCGGGAATATAACACCGCCAGCACACTGACGTTTGACGTCCAGCCCGGCTCGAATTCCAGGGATTTCCTGCTGGAGAAGGTGGGTAAGTAAGAACCCCTGACAAAACCTCCGTGGCCGCGTTGCTTCGAGAGTGGTCGAGATGCCAGGAAGAGTGACGAGGCGACACATGTCGTCGAGGAGCGATGACGCCGCAGATCGGCGGCTCACGCAGGTTTTGTTAGGGGTTCTAAGTGAAACGTCCGAAATTCTGAACAGCCGCCGCAACACCACGACTGGCGGAAATTGACGGAATCCTTGAGGAAGGCCCACCCCCAGCCGCTCATTTTCTCAGATGTTTTCGTGGGAGAGCTGGAGTCGTTCCGGATGGAAACCGAGAGGCAGCTGGCAACGCTGGATGAGTCCCGCCTGGCCGCTGGTCCTCGCAGGCTGGTGAGTCGTCGTGATCTCACACGGACTGCAGCCGGTGCTGCGCTGAGCCTCTCGCTCGCGCCATGGCTTTCCTCGGCTGCGCTCGGCTCGCACGATCTCCCGTCCACCACGCCGACGCCAGTTTCGGGCCACACCAGTTTCGGGCGCGCCCGGAACATCATCTATCTCTTCCTCAACGGGGGACCGTCACAGTACGAGACTTTTGACCCGAAGCCGCAGGCCCCGACGGAAATCCGGGGCACCTTCCGCCCCATTTCCACCAGCGTCCCCGGTACCCAATTCTGTGAACTCCTGCCCCGCACCGCCGGGATCGCGCACCAACTGGCGGTGGTGCGGTCGATGGTCACCGACGACCCGAATCACGAATCCGGCGGTTACTATGTAAATACCGGGTACAGATACCTCGGGCCGAACATGCGGTCTGTCAGTCCGACGGACTGGCCGACGCTGGCCTCCGTGATCCGGATGCTGCGCCCGGCCGAAAACTCACCGTTCACGTCGGTCATGCTGCCGGAACCGATCGTCGCCAATCCCAACGTCGTACTGCCAGGACAGAACGCCGGTTTTCTGGGAAGTCGCTGGGATCCGGAGCTGTTTCAGTGCGACCCGGCCGCTCCGGACTTCCGGTACGAAAACTTCTCACCGCCCGACGATGTCAGTTACGATCGTCAGGACCAGCGGAAAGCTCTGCTTGGTCGGCTCGACGATCTCAGGCGGAACTCGCGGTCAGATCCGTCACTGCGACTCTATGATTATTACACCGCCGAGGCACTACGGGTTCTGTCTTCGCAGTCGGTGGCGAAGGCATTCCACCTGCAGGAGGAACCTGCAGCTCTGCGTGACCGTTATGGTCGCGGCAAGTGGGGACAGTCCGTTCTTCTGGCGCGAAGGCTGGTCGAGGCCGGCGTCAGAATGGTTTTTGTCAACTGGCCACGTGTACCCGGGGACCTGAGTTCCAGCAATCCGCTGTGGGACACTCACGCCAGCAACGATTCGCGCATGCGCGATGTGCTCTGTCCGCAGTTTGATCTCGGATTCACCGCGCTGCTGGAGGATCTTGATCAGCGAGGACTGCTGCAGGAAACGCTGGTCGTGACCGTGGGTGAAATGGGACGCACTCCGCAGTTCAATCCCTCCGGAGGTCGCGATCACTGGGGCAATGTCTTCTCCTTTGCCATGGCCGGAGCCGGGATCAGGGCCGGAACGGTACATGGTGCCAGTGACCGTGACGGCGCCTACGTGCAGTCCGATCGGGTGCGGCCGGAGGAGCTGACGGCCACCATACTGCATCTGCTGGGGATCGGTCACACCGCACTGTTCCACGATCAGTTCAACCGCCCCTTCCGGGCGACTGAAGGTGAACCAGTCACCGCGCTGCTGAGTTCTTCGTGAGGTCTCGGCCAGTTGTTCGTCGCCGTGGCCGGTCAGTGAAGCGATGCGAACCGCGATTCGGCTGCCAGGATAGGTATGCCACCTTCAGCGTCAGCGCTTTTCAGCAGGATCGCGTTCGGGCGGACATCGCCAATCAGGAGGAGCATCGTCGAAAGAAGTCGTTCCCGGTCCGGTAAGTCTCCCGGGGGTCGACGCTGCGCTTTGACCACCGGCTACTGTCTGCGACGCCTTCAGCGTCAACCCGGCCACTGTGAAGCCATGGGGGGAAGCCATGGGAGCCATGGGGACTCAGCATTTTCGCATGCACACAAATGCTGTGTCCCCATGGTGTCAACACAGGACCGCATGTCTGCCTGCCCCCGCCCAATCCCGGAATCTGTCACACTGATGGCGGTTCCCCCCCGGGGCCTGCTACACTGCCTGCCGTCGACGGAACGCCGACCGATCATGGCCAATGGACCGACGTTTCTCTCGCCCTTCCGGAGCCGCATCGCAATGTCCACGACTGTGATCCGCGCAGGATCTCTGCTGAGGCTGGCCTGTCTTGCCGCCGTCGGTGCCGGGATCGCAGCCGCTGACGAGCCGTCAGCGGAGCGAGGCGACAACAGGCCGCCCCTGCGAGTCGAACAGCTCGAAAAATCCGTTTTTCAGCGCGTTCCCGGCAAGGCCGGCCAGGGTTCGGTACTCGGAAAGGGGCCGGCCGGGAGCTGGTATGCAGACACCGTCGGTCTGCCCACCGTGCATTTCGACGGAGAACTGTACCGGATGTGGTTCTCCGGCGACGAACCGGCGACGACTCGCGGGTTTCCGTACGGCATCATCCAGCGGATCGGGCTGGCGACAAGCACCGACGGAGTGCATTTCGAAGTCGCCAACAACGGACGCCCAGTGCTGGAACCGGGACCGGAGGGAAGTGCTGATGACAGGGGTCTGGCTCACCCGTTTGTCCTCAGATTTGATGACCGCTTCTGGATGTGGTACGGA
>SYLK01000205.1 GCA_005809115.1 Planctomyces sp.
AGACCACCGTAACCGATGTCGTAGGCCCACCCGTCCCCGCCAACAATCCAGACACTTCTCGGGACCAGGTGATCTGCCAGAACCGCCAGACTCCGGGCCTCCTGCCGGGCGATGGCCTGGAGTCGGCTCTTCAGCACCACGATCCGATCCCGCTGAGCCTGAAAGTCCGCTTCCGTCTGCACAGCGGCATTCAGCAGAGATGTGACAAGATCGTCGCCGAGTTCCGGAGCCAGGGAACGCAGCAGAATCCTGGCTGCTTCGGTCTGCTGGTCGACGGAGAGTCGCATACCAAGCCCGAATTCGGCATTGTCCTCGAACAGCGAATTCGACCAGGCCGGGCCGCGTCCCTCGGCATTCGCTGACCAGGGAGTTGTGGGAAGATTGCCACCGAAAATGGATGAGCACCCGGTTGCGTTCGCGATGACTGCTCGTTCGCCGAACAACTGGCTGAGCAGCTTCAGATAGGGTGTTTCTCCGCACCAGGCACACGCTCCGGAATATTCGAATAATGGCTGCAGGAGCTGTGACGACTTGATCGTATCGGCAGGAACCTGTCGCCGATCCATCTCCGGCAGCTTAAGAAAGAAGTCATAGCGCTCCCTCTCCTGTTGCAGCGAGGGAAGCCTGGGCGACATGTTGATCGCCTTGTGCTTTGCCACTGATTTGCTGCGGGCGGGGCACACATCGACACAAACACCGCAGCCGGTGCAGTCGTCGGGAGCCACCTGAATCGTCAGTCGATAATCGGGCGAATCTTTCGCGCCCCATGCGCGGGACAGAAAGTGCAGAGGCGCCTGCTGCAGCTCATTGGCTGGATAAGCCTTCGATCGAATCGCGGCATGTGGACAAACGACAGCACACAGGCCACACTCGATGCAGATATCGGCGTCCCACAAGGGAATCTCAGCGGCGATGCCCCGTTTTTCAAACTTTGCCGTTCCTGTCGGAAAAGTCCCATCGACCGGCATCGCACTGACCGGCAGCAGATCGCCCCGGCCGGCCAGAATCATCGCCGTCACCCGCTTCACAAAATCGGTCGCATCGTCCGAAACAGGCGGCCTACGGAACAGGCTGCCCGTATCGAAGTCCGGAATCCGCACTTCCTGCAACTGAGCAATCGCTGAATCCACGGCCGCGAAGTTCTTTCGCACAACGCTCTGCCCGCGTTTGCCGTAACTCTTCTCTATGGCCGTCCTGATCTGACCGACCGCGTCATCGACCGGGATCACGCCACTGAGCCGGAAATAGCAGACCTGCATCACAACGTTGATTCGGCCAGCCAGCCCGGCTTCTTCGGCCACTCGATTGGCGTTGATCACATACAGTCTCAGCGCTTTGGCGCGGATTTCCCGCTGCGCTTCCACAGGCAGACGAGACCACGTCTCCGCGGCTGAATATGGGCAATTCAGCAGCACCGTGGCACCCGGGGCAGCCACGCTCAGAACGTCACGGGTCTCCAGAAAATTGAACTGATGCACTCCCACAAACTGCGCCTGTTGAATCAGATATGTGGAGCGGATCGGCCGGGGACTCAGACGAATATGTGAGATCGTCACGGACCAGGATTTCTTTGAGTCGTAAACAAAGTATCCCTGCGCGAACAGATCTGTGCTTTCACCCACGATCTTGACAGTGTTCTTGTTCGCTCCGACGGTACCATCACTGCCCAGCCCGAAGAAAACGGCCCGATGCACATCGTCTGGTTCGTGCCAGTCTGACTCATCCCAGGGCAGACTCAAATGGGTGACGTCATCGTGGATCCCGATGGTGAAATGCCGGCGGGGTGAAGTCTGCTGCAGTTCCCGGAACAGTGCCAGCACCATGGCCGGAGTGAACTCCTTCGACGACAGGCCATAGCGACCGTGGATCACGCGTGGCAGCGGAAGTTCGGAGGTCCACCCGTCAGACAATGCGGCCAGAACATCCTGATACAGAGGTTCGCCAGCCGCACCCGGCTCCTTGGTCCGATCCAGCACGGCGATGCTCCGTGTCGTCACGGGCAGAGTCTTCACAAACGACGCGATGTGAAACGGACGGTACAACCGGACTTTGACGAGCCCGACACGCTCACCGCGAGCGACCAGATGCTCGACCGCCTCTTCGACCGCGCCACACCCGGACCCCATCAGCACCACGATCCGTTCGGCTGCGGGATGCCCGGCATACTCAAACAGCCGATAAGTTCGCCCTGTCAGAGTGCCGAAACGATCCATGGCCTCCTGTGTCAGTTGCGGGGCGGCATCATAAAATGGATTGGCGGCCTCCCGCGCCTGAAAGAACACATCCGGATTCTGTGCGGTTCCGCGCAGCACGGGACGGTCCGGCGTCAGAGCACGCTGACGATGAGCGAGGATGCACTGGTCATCAATCATCGCTTTCAGCACATCGTCATCCACAATCGCGACACGATTGACTTCATGCGAGGTTCGAAACCCGTCGAAAAAATGCAGAAACGGCAGTCGAGATGTCAGGCTGGCTGCCTGTGAGATGACGGCAAAATCATGAGCCTCCTGCACACTTGACCCGCAGAGCATCGCCCAGCCGGTCGATCGTGCAGCCATCACGTCGCTGTGGTC
>SYLK01000206.1 GCA_005809115.1 Planctomyces sp.
GATCTGCCAGACTTTCCCGAAATTCCACTGGATCTGACCGGGTCCTTCCAACGGTGTGCGGCCGCACTGCGTAATTCCTCTGCAGAAAGGCCGCTGAGATGCTAAAGATGTCCGAGTCGGACGCGGAAAACCAGCCATTTGATCTGACTGAGCCCGAGGACGGGGAGTTGGTTTCCTGCGCCAGCGAGGCGCGGCTGGTGCATTCGGCTCGGAACGGTGATCAGGAGGCATTCGGTATTCTGGTGCAGCGGTATGAGCGCCGCGTGGTCAAAGTGATTCGGCGGTTTGTGCCGGACGTTGATCTGGCGACCGACCTCGTTCAGGAATCGTTTCTGCGTGCCTATGAACGGATGGATCAGTTTGATCCGTCACGACGGTTCGGGCCCTGGCTGTTTCGGCTGGCAGTGAATCTGACCTACGACCACCTGCGTAAAGTCAAACGGCGGGGAAGGTGGTCACTGTTCAGTGAGGCGGGAGACGGAGACGGGCCGGATCCGTCCACCCCGGATCCACGCGTGGTGCGAGAAATTGCTCAGGAAGTCCAGACCGTCCTGGAACAGATTCCAGAAGCGTATCGGACGGTCCTGATTCTGAGAGACCTGGAAGGATTCTGCACATCGGAGGTGGCGGCCGTGACGGAACGCAGTGAGGCCACGATCCGCTGGCGTCTGGCCGAAGCGCGGAAAATGTTTCGGGAGGCCTGGGAACGTCGGGAACGCATGGCTGAGGAACGGAAGCTTTCCTGACAGGACTGTGAGAACTGCAGAACGGGATGGAAGAACGATGAATTGTGCTGACGCAAGACATTTGATTCACCTGGAAGTGGGTGGCGATCTGCAGGCGTCTGAAGAGCATCAGCTGGCAGGGCACCTGGAGCGTTGTGGTGAGTGCCGCGCAGATCATGCGAGTATGCTGAAGGCGATGGCGGCCCTGCACGCACTCCGGGATTTCGATCCAGCGGTGACTCGAGAACTCGCCTGCCCCGGATCTGTCTGGGCATCCGTGGCGGCCAGACTGCCGCCGGGGAAGTGCCGTTCCCGCAGACCAGCCCCGTTCAATACCCGCGTCGCCGCTCTGTGCGTGTGCTCGCTCGCCCTGGCGGTGGTTACAATCGTCCAGCACCTGCCGGTCTCCGGACCCGAATCCACCTGGTCACCCGCTCTGCCGGCGCAGATGGTGACGGATCGGATGTCCCGCAGACAAGCGTCGCCGACCGGTGGACATCGGGTGCCAGGGACTGCCAATCCCGGCGGACTGCCATTCGAACCGGGCACCCGTTTTCAGGTTGTTCGACCCGATGGTACAGTTTACGGTTACCTTGAGCCGGTCCCTGTCAGCGACGTCCGACTCCCTCCACCCACTGCTGATCAGGAATCCGGCAGTTCGTTCTGACCCATCACGATCAGTTAGTGATTATCCGTCCAGATCTCGTCAGTTCGTCTGCGTGGATCAGCATCATGATGGCGACCTTCGTCTGGTCGCTCAGTCCGGACCACTGAGCCTGCAGTTCGGTCAGTTCCACGTCGCACGCCACCGCCGGAGCGTCTGCCGGTGCTTCAGGCCGTTGTGGTTCACTGGTTTCCCGAACGCTGGTTTCCCGAACGCTGGTCTCGATGACTGTCGCTGCCGGAATCGGCAGAGGTTCCACACCTTCGGGAGCGACAGTTGTGGCCGCCAGTTCGGATTCGCTGGCCGGGTACTCCGTTGACTGACAGGTCTCGGCGAACGCTGGCTCCGTCAGTGGTTCTTCCGTCAGTATTTCTGCCGTCAGTATTTCTTCCGTCAGCAAGAGTTCCGTCGCGGGTGCGACGCACGCCAGTGGCAGATCGTCCACGGGGGCAGGACTGCCGACAATTCGATCTGTGGTGGCCTCAGACTCCGCCGGAGCTGGCGTTTCTGAAGGAAACATGGCACTCACCCGGTCTTCGGGCGACCCATTGCTCAGGGGGGACAGATGCACAGATTCCAGATAAGTCCGGAGCTGAGCGAAGTTCTGGTTCAGTCCATCCACGCCGGGAAAGGGCTGATGCTGGGATAGTCCGATTGTGGCGGCCACGATCAGGAGGCATTTGGTGATCATCATAACGGATCCCTTCATTCCTGTTCCGCGAGAAGTCGTAAAGGTGGGAACGTCTGGCAGGCTTTGCTTGTGATGGGGACACTACCGGAACAATCGGCCGGAGAAAGCCAGGGAAATAAGCTGGATGCGCTGGTCGGAGGGTGACTGGTCCGCGTTGTCACCGAAAATGTGGACGGTAGGGAATGTCACGAGTCAGTCGATGTGACGCGTCCGGGGGCTGAAACCGTTTGTTCTGACGGAACGGCATCGGACCGGCACCGGCGGTGTGCGGCACCGGCGGTGTGCCGGTTGCCGGAGGGGAGTCGGACTGGAAAGCGAGGGCATGGGGGCGATATACTTAGTGGTTTCCCGACTGCATCCGAATTTGCCACTGCGAGTGAAAGACGACTTGTGAACCGACCTCACGGACATTCTGCCGCCCCGCTGCCGGAGCCCACCATCTGTTTGGCCGAGGGCTGGCATTGCCTGCACATCTACTACCGGGTCATCCAGCAGGAATTGCTCAGGCTTTCTCCGGAGGAGCGCGACCGAGGGCGGCGGGAGTTGCTGGAAATTCTCAGTCCGGAGCGTGCGGGTGCGACACAGCGCACACAGGTCTCGGTGGTGAGTGGTCATCGGGCGGACCTGGGCATCCTGCTGATGGATCCGGATCCGCTGAAGATTGATGCGGTGACACAGCAGGTCCGTGCGAGCGGTCTCGGAACTGTGCTGCGACCGGTTTATTCGTTTGTTTCGATAACGGAGGTGAGCGAGTACGTGCCGAGTCCGGAGCAGTATGCAGAGCGGCTGCAGCGCGAAGGGACGGCCCCGGAAGACCCTTCGTTCGCGGCGAAGCTGTCGGCTTATCGCCAGCGCCTTCCCGCGATGAATCAGCAGCGACTGTACCCCGACCTGCCGCCGTTTCCGGTGATGACGTTTTACCCGATGAACAAGGTGCGACATCCGCTGGCCAACTGGTATACCGAACCGTTCAGTGCCCGCAGCGATCTGATGGCCGAGCATGCGACATCAGGCATTCGTTTTGCGGGTCGCGTATCGCAGCTGATCACGGCGTCAACCGGGTTTGATGACTGGGAATGGGGCGTGACCTTGTGGAGTCGGGCGCCAGAACACATCAAGGAGATTGTGTACCAGATGCGGTTTGACCGGGCATCGGCAAAGTATGCGGAATTTGGGCCCTTTTACGTCAGTTACATCATGAGTGCCGGGGAGGCACTGGATCATCTGCGGATCTGATATCTGTGATTTCGCCGGAGTCGATTTCCGGCGGAATATTGCCACTCTCTGCGGGAGCCTTCCCGGAATCAAGTTCAATGCCGCGATACGATGCAGTGGTGATGGGTGGAGGGATCGTGGGGCTGGCCACAGCGTGGCAGCTCACTCAGCAGAGGCCCGGGATTCGCGTCGTGCTGCTGGAGAAAGAACCGGTCCTGGCGTATCACCAGACGGGGCGGAATTCCGGCGTCATCCATTCCGGGATTTACTACCGTCCGGGGTCCCTGCGGGCGAGGAACTGTCGGGACGGCAAGGCGGCGCTGGAGCAGTTCTGTGATGCGCATGGCGTTGCCTGGCAGCGAACCGGCAAGGTGATTGTGGCCACGTCGCAGGATCAGTTGCCGGCGCTGCAGAACATTTACGAGCGGGGCCAGCAGAATGGAGTCAGTTGCCAGCTGATAGACCGCGACCGTCTGCTCGAACTGGAACCGCATTGTGCCGGAATCCGTGCGATCCATGTGCCGGAATCGGGCATTGTGGATTACCCGGGGGTGTGCGCGAAGCTGGCGGAGCTGATTCGGGCGGTGGGCGGCGAGATTCGGCTGAATTGTCGGATCACGGGAATTCGCCAGACAGCGGACGCAGTCTGCATCACCGCCGGTGGCGAGAACTTCGAGGCTGCGCAGGCTGTGAACTGCACGGGCCTGCACAGTGACCGCATCGCGCGTCTGAGTGGTCAGCCACTGAGGGAGCGGATCGTTCCGTTTCGGGGGGAGTACTATGTACTGAAGGCGGAGGCGCAACACCTGTGCCGCACGCTGATCTATCCCGTGCCGGACACGCGATTCCCGTTTCTGGGAGTGCACTTCACGCGGATGATTCATGGCGGCGTGGAATGCGGACCCAACGCAGTGCTGGCACTGGCACGGGAGGGATACGACTGGCGCACCATCAATCTGCGGGACGTATTCGAGTCGCTGACTTATCCGGGATTCCTGAAGCTGGCGGTTCGCTACTGGCGGACCGGGCTGGGGGAAATCCTGAGATCGCTGTCACGTGAGGCTTTTGTCCGTGCGCTTCGCACGCTGGTACCGGAGATTCGCAGTGATCAGATTGATCCCGCGCCGGCTGGCGTCCGCGCGCAGGCTCTGGGAACCGATGGCCGGCTGGTGGATGACTTCATGATTCTGCGCCACGAACGCGTTCTGAACGTGTGCAATGCGCCGTCACCGGCCGCGACGGCGTCGCTGAACATTGGCCGCCACGTGGCGGAACAGCTGCTGCAGCCGAGTTCACTCGAACGTCACTGAGGCGGCCTCAGACGGGTCCTGGCGGATTTCGCCAAGTCGCACGGCCGGGTATTCTTCGGTCGAACACGCCTGGATGGCAGCATCGGCGGCTGTCGGCGCGACTGCCAGGATCAGGCCGATCCCCATGTTGAAGACCCGGAACATCTCGTCTGCAGCCACGTTTCCCAGCTGCTGCAGCCATGGAAACAGAGGTGGCACCGTCCACGAGTCGCGGCGGATCACGGCACGGATATGGGGTGGCAGGACACGTTCCAGATTATCCGCGATGCCCCCTCCGGTAATGTGAGCGATCGCATGAATTCGGGCATTGCCTGCTGCGGAAATGACTCGCTGCACCAGATCGGCATAGATTCGAGTGGGAGTCAGCAGGGCGTCGCCCACCGACTGTCCCAGAGCCGTGATCTGATCGTCAGGGGACAGGCCGGCGTGATCAAACACGATTCGGCGCACAAGGCTGAAACCGTTGGAGTGAAAGCCGGACGACGGCACACCGATCAGCACATCGCCCGGGGCGACTCGGTGACGTCCGTCGATCAGATGACTGCGCTCAGCCACACCGACGCAGAAACCCGCCATGTCAAAGTCCCCGGCGGCATACATGTCGGGCATAATGGCCGTTTCGCCGCCCAGCAGGGCCGCACCCGCCTGCTGGCAGCCGACGCTGACGCCGCGAACCAGCGTCTCCAGCAGGTCAGGTTCATCTCGGCTCATCGCGACATAGTCGAGAAAAAACAGGGGCGTGGCACCGAGGCAAAGGCAGTCGTTGACGCACATCGCGACCAGGTCAATTCCGATCGTATCGTATCGCCCGGCGCGGATCGCAACCCGGATTTTTGTGCCCACACCGTCGGTGCCTGACACCAGCACTGGATCCTGCCACTGCCGCTCCGCGCAGAGTCGAAACAAGCCGGCGAAGCCCCCCGGCAGACTGATGACACCCGGCGTATGCGTGCGCTGCATCAGGGCGGGCAGTTTCTGCATCGCCTGCTCGTACAACTCGAGGTCGACACCGGCCGAGCGATAACTGAACGAAGTCATGACAGGGGTTTCTGGATCTGATTCCGCAGGGATTCCGCAGCAAATTCCGCAGCGACCGCAATCCGGAGAGCCTGAACAGCAGGAACCGCGATTACGGCCGTTCACCTGGACAGAAAAAAGCCGCGCAGCGCTGTCGATCGGAATGAATTGACTGTGGCGTCAAGCCGAAATTGCCGATAAGTCGGATTGTAGCAGGATCAGCAGAGGGCGGAAGTTATGGTCCCGGTGCTGCAGAAACGGCATTCCCGACGTCACACTGCAGCGGAGGCGATGTGTACATGTTTGGTCGCAGAATCCCGGCACGTTGCCTGTTCGAAAGCACGGTGCTGACCGAAGCCCTTAACCGGGCGCTGTATCTGATTGAAGCCCGAGCGACGTTTGGTCTGGTTCACGGTCCTGACGGCTCCGGCAGGACGGTGCTGCTGCGACGGCTGCAGGAAATCCTGCACCAGCGGCAGGTGTGTACCGTCTTTCTCAATGCGGCAGTTCTGGACGCGGATTCGCTGCTGTGTCACATCGCAGCCGCGCTGGGGGCGCAGGATCCTTCGTCGGGCCGCCGCGGTGAACTTCTGCTGAAGATTCGCGACGAACTGAGCGGTCGGGGTGCCAGCGGTGTGCGGACGGTGTTCCTGCTGGATGATCTACATCGCACGGCATCCGATATCTCTGCTGTCGTGCAGTACTGCACTTCGGCCTGCGACGATCTGTCCGGTATGGTGACGGTCGTCGCGGCGTCACGGACAGCCGGAAACCGCCAGATTTCGGACACACCGACGCTGGATATCCAACTGACCGGCCTCAGCATGGAAGAGTCACGGGATTTCGTGGCGCATCAGCTGGAGCGATACCGATCCGGCGGGACACGGCCTGACTGGTCGGCGATCCACGCCGTTTCCGAGCTGGCGGGGGGGATTCCGGCGCGGCTGGTGCGTCTTTGCGAGCTGCTGCAGGTGGTGCAGGAAGCTTCGCCGGAAATTCCGATCGACCAGCACGTGGTGCGCGAAGTGGCCCGGCAGCTGATTCCGCGAGCGGTCGCCTGATGTGGACGGTCCGGCCTGATTGCGTCAGAAACGATTGGACGCACGCAGCCGGATATGGGACACTTTTCGCAGCGATTCACGCGGCGATCCTGTTCCTCACTCGACCATGTCGTGCCGGCTGTGCCTGATCCCGCATTCCGGGCGCCGGGGCCGGACTTCGGAGTCTTCGCCGCGTGAAGACTCTGGATCCCGAAACTCCGGCAACAGGTGCAGTCGATGTTCCACAGCGTGACTCGTTTGGCAGTGTGGGCTGCATTCTGCGGAATGACGTTCCTGGGCATTTCCGGTCGCGCAGCGATCGCTCAGGAGGCGGACGACGTTCAGCAGCGTGAGTTGCTGCAGCTCATGCGTGATACGGAAGAACTGCTGGCCGCGGGGAACTGGCTGCAGGCCGCATCCCGATTTGATGCCGGCTGGGAGCGAGTTTCCCGCAGAGAGGATCCGCTGCTCACGCCGCGACCCGACGAACAGCCGCAGTTCGTTCCGCAGACAAACGAACTTCCGCCAGGAGGGCGTGCCCGACTGGAGCATTTGTTTCGGAACGCGCCGGAAGCCTTTCGCAGCGAATATCGTCGGCAGTACGCCGTGCCCGCCGAACAGCTGCTGCTGAGCGCCCTCCGCACCGGCGAATTGGCCGACCTGAAGTACGTGGCGTCCCGCTATCGGTTTCTGGACGCCGCGGAGACGGCGGTGCGGGCCATCGTGCGGATCTCACTGGACCGTGGCGATTTTCTGGAAACAACACTGCAGCTGGAACATCTGCTGCAGCGGACTGGCAGGCCGACTGCAGAATTGCAGTTGATGCTGGCCGCCGCGGCGCGAAAGGCCGGCCTGGAAACGGATGCCCGCGAGACCGTGCAGACAGTGCTGGCACGTCATGGGGGAGAAACGATCACACTGGCAGGCCGGACGCGAGTGCTGCCGGTTCCGGCTGGCGACCCAGTGGTTCCACTGACCCTGCTGGATCAGATTGCCGGGCCGGCTGATGCGGCCCGAGATCACGGCCAGTGGGTTCAGCCGCTGGGCAACCAGCGCCGTCTGGGACGGCAGCGGCCGGGGCCGGTTGGTTTCCGCACAGACTGGCAATCGGATCTGTTTACCGTCAACGACATTCTGTTTCTGGATCAGCTGAACCCGATCCTGTCCGGCATCCAGCAGGAGGTCCGGCAGCTCGCGATCCGGGATATCGCCAGAAACCGAACCGTGATTCCGACGGCTGGTCCGCTGGTGTGCGGCGATCTGGCTGTTTTTCGCACTGTGGCCGGGATCCGGGCGGTCAGACTGACGACCGGTGACCTCGTGTGGGAATCCGAGCATGCAGATGTTCGACTGCGAGATCTTCGGACAATTTCCTCCGGAGGTGTTGGCGGCCCGGTGACTGCGGACGGCCGAGAAGCGGGCGACCTGATTCGAGCCGGCGCTGCATGGCAGTTGTTTCTGCAGCTGCACCGCACCAATCCGGCGGGCCAGCTGTCTTCAGATGGCCAGACTGTGTACGCGATCGAGGATTCGTCGGCGGTGACGTGGGGCGATCGGTCCCACGATTTCCGGATGATGACGACGGACCAGGCGCCGGCGGGAAATTTTCTGCGGGCCTATGACGCGGCTTCCGGCGTCTTTCTCTGGGAGGCCGACGGTCTGGAGGACAGTCAAAGCCGGGGAGATCCGCGGGCCGGAGTCTACTTTCTGGGTGCCCCGCTGGTGCTGGGCGCGAGACTGTATGTTCTGGCCGAAAGCGGCGAGGGCATTTTTCTGCTGCAGCTCGAACGTCCCGAAACAGCATCGTCCGGTAATGTCAGCGGAAATCCGCGGATCCTCGACCGGCAACTGCTGACGGTGCCCGGTTATTCCCTGCGTGAGCATCCGGTGCGCATGCATTCCGGTCTGATTCCGTCCTATGCGCACGGGTTGCTGATCTGTCCCACATCGGACGCGCGCATCGTGGGTGTTTCCGCCGTTGATCATTCGATCCGGTGGGAATATCGCTATCCGGACAAACTGAGGATTCCGGAATTGGGAGGCCAGCAGCCGGTGCTTAATGGTGCGCGTGACCCTTTCGACGCGGTCAACGTGGACCTCGACGCGCGGTGGACTGATTCGCTGCCGCGCATTGTCGACGGCCGGGTACTCAGCACACCGCGGGATGCGGATGAACTCTTTTGCCTCGACCTGCAGACTGGGCGAGAACTCTGGCGAAGTCCCCGCGGGCTGGCCCGATCGATCGCGGCGGTGACTCGCGAGGTGGTCGTTCTGCAGGGAATTCGCGGCCTTCATGCCCTGAGTCTCGATGACGGATCATTGCTCTGGAGCACCGAGATCACTGACGGAAACATCACGGGACAGTCCGCCAGCGACGACCGAGTGATTCAGGTCCCCACCTCGGCTCCGGCCATCGAGTCATTCGAGATCGCCACGGGGCGACGACTGCTGACTCAATCCCTGCGGTCCGACACACTGCCGGGCAATCTGCTGGTGGTCGGCGACCGACTGCTGTCGCAGAATGTCGTGACTCTGACATGTCTGACTGCGGCACCGCAGACCGAAGCACCCTCCGACCTGCGTCAGGCTCAGCAGCTGCTGCTGACCGTCAGCATCGACGCAGCGCTA
>SYLK01000207.1 GCA_005809115.1 Planctomyces sp.
GGACACCGCTCGTGCAGGCTGTGATGCCCGAAAAGACTGCCGTTCCGGAGTCCCGTATTCGCAAACGCCCAGTGCGTGTCATCCAGCACACGGTACGGTGCCCCGGACTGATACCCGCCGTGAGAATAAGCCAGTCCCAGAAGACAGGCTTCCGATTCGCCCCGCAGATCGGATCTTTCTTCCTGGCGACAGATGATGGTGGATTCGTCACTGAACTCCAGTTCGCACAGAAACCCGCAGCCTCCGAGGTACAGGAGTTTTCCTCCCTTCTGGAAGACCCACTGTTTCAGGCGGAAATACATTTCAGGAGAATAGTATTCCGGGTGCGTGTTCAGCACGACGACCTGATAAGACTCGAGCGGAACGCGATCAAAGTGCAGCTCCGTTTCGGAATACAGGTCATGCGGGAACCCCTCGCGTTCCAGCCATCCCAGCAGGCGCCATTCGGCAGGCGCCATGGCGGATGCCAGTCGTCCCGGGATGGTGTCCGTGATCGCAGCCTGCTCAGGCACACTGTTGAACAATTCGGGGCGGTCGAACGACAGCGGTGCCCCCCGCAGCTCGAACGGCCATTGACCTGGTCTGGTAAATCGTTCCAGATCCTGCCGCGCATTGACGGTCGGCTCCGGCGGCAGTCCAGCGGCATTGATGTAGTTGCTGCGCCCCCCGAAATTGTTGTACGCGTTCCAGGTGATATTCGACGTCAGCACGACGATCCGCGCCGATGGCGTACGTGGCTGGACGATCCACGGAAAGGAGAAGAAATCGCCCGATGCCGTCTTCGCGTGGAAGTAATACAGTCCCGAACGCTCCGGTGCCACAACCTTCTGCTGGTGCCACTGACTGCCGTATCCCTGCCGGTTCCAGTGGATGCCCGTCTGTGTGAAATCGCCGTCCGGGGTCACCTGGACTGTGGATCGGGGACCGTGATCGTCAAACCAGCCGAGACGACGGACCAGTTCGCGCTTCCAGCCGTAGCGCCACAATTCCAGCCGATAGGCTTCCGGGGCATGCACGCGAAACTCGGACGGTTCCCCCGACCGCACCCATTTCGGCCAGGCGTACCCCATCAGTCCGTCGGACAGCAGCCGAAACTGGTACGGCTGCCCTGCACTGAATTCGGCGGTCACCCTTTTTGCACCGAATCCGGCACACGAAAGCGTTACTCGCCAGCTCCCGGGCCTGATCGGGGCGACGACCGCGCCATTGGCCAGTGAACGAGCGGAGATCATTTCTCCCGCGGCTTCAAACACGAAGTCCACGTTGCTCAGTGCCACATAATTCTCGTCACTGACGTATCCGACAAGCATCGTAGTTTTCCGGGAGTGAGCATCACCTGCCGGGCAGGCTGCCATGTTGCGGAACTCGCACTGTGGTCGAAAGCCGCGGGTGCGACGGCGTCTGTGGTCTCTCTAACGCCCGACGAAAGGCGGATTCCGGTCGGGCCGCTGCGGCGATTTCCGGTTTCCGGCGTGCGGGGTGAGTCTGCGCGGAAGCAGACGCATTTGCAAGGCTGAGTCACTTCTGCGCGGGCTCGTTCCCTCAGAACGCACCACCAGTGGCTGGTCACCCACTGCGGCTGGTCACCACCACCACCACCAGCGGAAGGTCAGGATTCTCGCTGCGGCCGGCGAAATCGGTCTGAACCCGGATCGAATTTATCCTGCCGGGCAAAGATTCCAGGATCGTGCTGGCCCTCCGGCCAATGACTGTGTATCATGGTAGTCGCCGGGGAATGACCAGAGTTATTCCCCATCAAGCTGTTGCGGTCATGTCAGCCAGCCGCAATCGGCGGGAGCGGCCGGAAGTCGTTTAGACTCTTCTGTGCAGCGTCAGAGGCCAGTCAGTCGGCGCCTGTTGCGTCAAACGGTCTGGTGCATCGTGCCCCCGCTTCAGGCTTCGTCTGGACCGCTCGCCAGTGTCAACGACACGCTGTCGATCGTACCGGGTGGCATCGGCGCCGGACAACTGGAGCAGTCCGGATGGTCGAGGTCACAGCGGGCATTCTGCTGACCGGCGGGCGTTCGCGATATTCCCTCAGTTGGTGATATCGCTGCCGACGGACGGGCTTTGACATCGACGTTCTGACTGATCATCGGTCAGGACCCCCTGCGTGCTCCGAAACATGCCGAAAGGCAGGAAATTCCATTGACGACATTTGCGGACCTTCAGCTCCTGACCCCTATTCAGGAAGCAGTGGCACATGAGAAATATACACGGCCGACGCCGATTCAGGCGCTGACGATCCCGGAGGCACTGGCCGGCAACGACATCCTGGGGTGTGCCCAGACCGGGACCGGCAAAACCGCAGCCTTTGCGCTGCCGGTGCTGAACCACCTGGCGAAGAATCAGCGAAAAGCACTCCCGGGGAAGCCACTGGCGCTGGTCCTGGCACCAACCCGAGAACTCGCAATTCAGATTGGTGAAAGTTTCAGTGCTTATGGACGGCGACTGAAGGTGGTCCACGCCCTGATCTATGGCGGTGTCAGTCAATTGCGACAGGTCCAGGCGCTGGAACGCGGAGTCCACCTGGTCGTGGCCACGCCAGGCAGACTGCTGGATCTGATGCAGCAGGGGCACGTCCGGCTGGAGCGGATGGAGATCTTTGTGCTGGA
>SYLK01000013.1 GCA_005809115.1 Planctomyces sp.
AATGGAGTTCATCGAACGCAAGCGGCACTGCCACCCATTCCCGGTCCCGAAGAATTCGGATCTTCAGTTCGGCGGTCAAAGACAAGACATCCCGGTCGACGGTCCCCGTAATTTCCATGCGAGCCAGTTCATAGGCTGGGATCGCCCTCTGCTGCTGAACACGACGCAGCAGATCGTCCAGCACCGTCTGATCCGGCGAGCCCAGCAAATCCTGCAGCCGGATCATCTCACCCGAAGGCAGCTTCCACAGAAATTCCCCGCCATCTCCGCCACGCGCGTCACCTGCCGGTGCCACGCTCAGTTCAGGCTCCCCACTCGGAGACCCCCGACCAGAACTGGTCCCCCCACCAGAACCGGGCGGCAACTGCTCCTGCCCAGGCACATTCCCGATCGCCACTGTGAACAGTATCACCACGGTTGACAGAGTCACCACGGCTGACAGAGTCAGACACCAGACGGGCAGATTGACACGGCACGGTGACTTCACGGCTCCTGCTCCGCTGGACTTTCTTCGTAGGGCGCCCGGGACCGGCAGCGAAACGGCCATCTCGCCGTGTCACGGTGGAGAACTGACAACACGCCGAAGGGTCGTGTGGGGATGCCACGGGGATGACGCAGAGTGCAATGGCTCAGAGTTTCCGAGCGGCGAGCTTCAGTTAGTCTACGCGGGAAATACTGGATAGAGAAGCTGTGAAATCAATTCAGGCCAGAACCTGGGAGAGTTTGGTCTGGAGCGACGGACTGCTGGCGGCAAGCAGGTCTGGAACGAAAATGTCGACTGGGTCGCCTGTGAGACCTGTAACGACTCCACCGGCTTCCTGCACCAGCAAGACTCCGGCCGCAACATCCCACGGGTATAAACTTGTCGACCAAAACCCATCAATACGTCCTGCGGCGACATAGGCGAGATTGAGGGCGGCGGAGCCGGTTCGCTGGACGGTCTGCAGGTGCGACAAGGCCTGCAGAAATCGGCGGATCGCGGGATTATCGGGGGTCACAGCCGTCGGCAGGCTGGCCACGGCGAGGGCACGGGCAGGATCTGTTTCACCGCTCGTGCGGATGGGGTGTGCGTTCAGCGTTGCTCCTCGCCCCGCCGCAGCGGAGAACAATTCATTTCGGGCAGGATCGAACACGACGCCCACCTGAATCCGACCGGCTGCGAAAAACCCGATGGACACGGCATAATAGGGGAACTGATGCACGTAGTTCGTCGTTCCGTCGAGGGGATCGATGATCCAGAATCCCGGTGACTCGAAACCTCCTTCAGTGCGATCATTGAGATTTTCTTCGCCGAGGAAACCGTGTTCTGGGAACAGGTTTCGCAGGTAGTTCACGATGGCAGCCTGTGAGGCTTCATCGGCATCTGTCACCAGATTGGCCCGGCCTTTCTCACGGACTGAGAATCGACCGATCCACTCCTGGAGGACAGCCCCACCGATGCGTGCGGCCTCGGCTGCGGCCTCAGACAATTGCGTGAGTTCGTCGCCGCCGGGATCCTGTCTATTCATGTTTCCTGCCTGAGAAATTCATCCGGTGCATCCGGACCCAGGGAAATTGGTCGGGAATCTTTTACCGGCCTGGATTCTCGACTGCAAACCGCAACTGCCGTGCGGTCCGGAAAAATCGGCCGGAATCGCCGAGAATCGTTTTTCGGAAAAACTGATCTGGATTTCCGCGGCGAACTTCCCAAGAATCCGGGAAATTCAGATAGTGACACGTGGTATGGTTGTGTCGCTGCTGACTCGAGGCCTCTTGCAGTGCGGGAGTACCGAGATGAATTATCAGATGAACCTTGTCGTGGACACAGTGCTTCAGGCATTCCCCCTGTCCCCGCTGTGTACTGTTCCGGAGACATCAATCCGGGAGGCATTCGAGACGCTCAGGACTCAGCGAAGGGGCTGTCTTCTGATTTGTCATGACCAGCGTCTGGTGGGAATCTTTACGGAGCGGGATGCACTGCGTCTGATGGCGGGCGGAACAGACTTCGATCAGCCGATCAGTGGAGTCATGCAGAAGCCGGTTTCGACCGTGTGGCATGATGAAACGGTGGGCGATGCTGTGGCTCGGATGTCCGAGGGCGGCTTCCGCCAGTTGCCGATTCTGAACGATGCGAGGGAGCCCGTTGGAATTCTGACCGTGACGTCGATTCTGCGGTATCTGGTCGAGTATTTTCCTGGAGTTGTCTATACTTTACCACCTGAGCCCCACTATGTTGCGCAGGTGCGTGAAGGTGCGTGATTTCGCCGCACCAGCGGATGAAGTCTGGCAGTCAGTCGGCAGAATGCAGTGAACGGTGCTGCCGAGCGACAGCTGCAGATGTCTGTGTGTTCCGGTTTTCGTGCTCAATTTTTTCTTGCAGTTAATCCGGTGAGTTGACTATGTCCATTTCCGTTGATGCGGTGCCTCAGATTACGAAGGAAATTATTCCGCTGGAAGGCGCCACGGTGCGTCTCGCCGGGGATTCCGGTGACGGGATGCAGATCACCGGCAGCCAGTTGACGAATACGTCGGCACTCGCCGGCAACGATGTGGCAACATTTCCGGATTTCCCGGCCGAGATTCGTGCGCCCAAGGGTACTCGGGCGGGGGTCAGCGGGTTTCAGGTGCATTTCGCCTCGGAAGAGATCTTTACTCCGGGGGATGAGCTCGATGCGCTGGTGGCGATGAACCCCGCAGCGCTTGTGACCAACATCGGCGACCTCAAACGCGGTGGGATTCTGATCGCCAACGAGGATAATTTTGCGGAAAAAGATCTGAAGCTGGCCAATTGCAGCACCAATCCGCTGACCGACGGAACGACCGAAGGGTACCGGCTGATCAGGGTGCCCATGTCGAAGCTCACGCTGCTGGCGGTGAAGGAAGTGACCACGGCGGACGGTGAACGGCTTGGTACCAAAGTCGCAGAACGCTGCAAGAATTTTTTCGCCACTGGACTGATTTACTGGCTTTTCGGTCGCGATCTGACTCCGACACTGAAGTTCATCAAGGACAAGTTCGGCAAGAAGCCTGAAATCGCCGAAGCCAACGAGCGGGCACTGCGGGCAGGCTGGAATTACGGCGAAACCACCGAGGATTTTGCCAGCAGCTTCAAGATCGACGCTGCCCGCCTCCCATCGGGAAAATACACCAATATCATGGGCAATCAGGCGCTTGCCTGGGGACTTGTCACCGCCGCATGGCAGAGCGGCGTGCAGATATTCTACGGTTCGTACCCGATCACACCCGCCAGTCCTGTGCTGGAAGAACTCAGCATCCATAAGGAATTCGGTGTACGGACGTTTCAGGCGGAAGACGAAATAGCCGCCATCTGTTCCGCGATTGGCGCTTCTTTCGGCGGAGCGATGGCCGTCACAGGCACCAGCGGCCCGGGAGTGGCGCTCAAGAGTGAAGCCATGGGACTCGCCATGATGCTCGAGCTGCCACTGATCATCATCAACGTGCAGCGCGGCGGTCCCAGCACGGGTCTCCCCACAAAGACGGAACAGTCTGACCTGCTGCAGGCGATGTTCTGTCGCAACGGCGAAGCGCCTTTGCCGGTGATCGCTGCTCGAAGCCCGGCCGATTGTTTCGCTGTGGCTCAGGAAGCGTGGCGTGTCTCGTCGCGCATGATGATCCCCGTGATCATCCTGTCGGACGGTTACATCGCCAATGGCGCAGAACCATGGCGCATTCCTGAAGTGGCGGATCTGCCACGCTTCGAAATTTTTCACCCGGGGCCGCTGAAAGAAGGCGAACAGTTCCTGCCCTATCAGCGAGACGAACTGCTCTCACGCCCCTGGGCGCTCCCCGGAACTCCCGGTCTCGAACACCGTATCGGTGGCCTCGAAAAGGAAAACATCACGGGCAACATCAGCTACGATGCGGCCAATCATCAGGCCATGACCGACCTGCGAGCACAGAAGGTAGCCAACATCGCAAAGATCATCGAACCGCTGGAAGTGAGCTGTCCGAGTCAGGGCGATCTTCTCGTCCTGAGCTGGGGCGGTACATATGGGGCCTGCGTGACAGCTGCGGAACGAGCGCGAGCGGCCGGCCATTCTGTCTCCCACGCACACCTTCGCTGGCTTAATCCATTTCCGGCCAATCTCGGCGATGTCCTCCGCGGATTCCGCCGCGTCCTGATTCCGGAACTGAATATGGGCCAGCTCAGAATGCTGATCAGGTCGCGTTTCCTGGTCGACGCCATCGGATACAACAAGGTCCAGGGCAAACCATTTTCCGTCAGCGAGCTGCTGCAGGAAATCCATCGAATCATTGCTGCCGGCTGACACTGCCGGTCTGCGGCAGCTGGCGGTATTGTAGTCTCTCTTTCCGACAATCATGATCTCCGGACATCACCTGTCCGGTCTACGGTATCCATATGGCAACAGAACTTCCGGTATTGACGGCTGCAGATTTAACCAGTGATCAGGACGTGCGCTGGTGCCCGGGGTGTGGTGACTATTCGATCCTCGCCCAGATGAAAAAAATGCTGCCCACGCTGGGCGTACCGCGTGAGAAAATTGTGTTCATTTCCGGAATCGGCTGCAGCAGCCGGTTCCCGTACTACATGAACACTTATGGCATGCACAGTATCCACGGGCGCGCTCCAGCCGTGGCCACCGGACTGAAATCCGCTCGCCCCGATCTGCAGGTCTGGGTCATTACGGGCGACGG
>SYLK01000208.1 GCA_005809115.1 Planctomyces sp.
GCAGAGCACAGACTGAATTCCTCCGGTGTGTTCGCTGCGGGCGGCGAAAATCCCGTTTCCGCAGGTTCCCATGTCCATGATGGAGCTGTTGGGCGGGTGATAGTGATTGTATCCGGTCCAGTATTCTCGGCCGTTGATCCATCCAGCGCCGCGTTCGCCTGAAAAGCCCCGGCTGATGGCGATCGTCATTGCTTCAAACCAGGCGGGGTCCTGCGGTGCGGTAAAGCCGTTTCTCAGGCCCGGCGTCGCCGGTGGAAAGGTTGAAGAAGTCCAGACGCAGGCCACGTTGATATACGTCCTGCGGCGAGCTGCCCGTGTAGCTGGAGCAGGCTGAGGCGAACCGGGAAGCCCGATCACGGATTCTGCGAACGCGGACGTATTACTGAGACCGTCAGTGATGTCGCTGAACCTGACGCGACTGTTCGTCCAGAGGATTCCATCAGTTGGAAGCCGGGCGTCGTACAGTGTGCCGACGGCCGTGCCATTGTTCATGTGATAGTTATTTGACGCATAAGTGTAGAGCCCTCCGGTGGCACCTCCGGTGGTTCCCGACCTGATCTGAAACGTGTCTGGCCCGGGGTCGCTCGGACAGCGGAAGATTGGCACGATCGTTGCCGCCGCCACGACATTTTGGGGATGGACGTCTCCCGGGCAGCAGCCGATCTGCAGACGTGTGCTGAAGTCAATCAGGCTGCGCAGATTCGCTCGTTCCAGGTAAGGCAGCAGGTGGGCGTGCACGGAATAGTTTCCTGCATTGCTGGTGGTGCCCTGGGCGTAGTTGGAAGGCAGCATTCCATGGGTGCCTTCATAGTTGTGCAGTGCCAGACCAATCTGTTTGAGGTTGTTCTTGCATTGAGTTCGTCGGGCCGCCTCACGCGCCTGCTGGACAGCCGGCAGGAGGAGTGCCATCAGAATCGCAATGATGGCAATTACGACCAGAAGTTCGATCAGAGTGAACCCGCGGGTTCGGGAAGTGAATCGCATCGAAAAAAAATCCCCTGAGACAGGACAAGTGAACGAAAATGTGAACGCTGGGCGGTTCCCCGCTGCAGGTGGGCACACCGTCGACGGGAGTGTTTCTGCGCCGGACCGGAGACTTTCCGCGACTGTTCAGCCCGTGATGGCACGCTCACCACGAGCGCCAGGGCAGCTTTGTGGAGAGCGAACCGAAGACTCGGATGAGCGTGCGAACGCAGGCTGAGCAATTCGTGGCGTCTGCCGGAACCCGGGAAGGGAGAAACGCAGATTTTTCCCGGTCTGGTGAATTTCCAGACAATATGGTGGACCGCGCCATGCAGCGCCACCGGACGTCGCTCGCAGCGACGCGGGAAAAATGAGCCAGTCCCCGGATTGTGCGCCTCAGGCAACCTTCGGAGGGGGCAGCGGCGGTCGCAGCGATGACGGCTGCAGACGTTCTGATTCGCAGCGGACGGTTTCGATCACGGCAGTGGAGCGTATTACCAGAGCCAGTCGAGCAGACAGGATCGAGACGGGGAAACAGAACGACAGAGTCCCCTGCCCCTGACATTCAGCAGCGATCAACGCCATGACCCATTTGCCGCGAGCTGACTTTCCGTGATAATCAGTGGGCGGAACTTCTTTTCGGGTTCTGGAACTCCGGGAATGCGGTTTCGTCACTCGGCTGGTTGCGGACTCGGCGCAGGGTGAGGACTTCGCCAGTTCGAACTTTGTTCGGCAGCGGGAGCACCGGCCGGGCGTGGTGATGGCCGAGGATGTGTCGAGGACAGAGTTCGGCAGGGAGCAGACTTCCGGAGCTGACTGGTGCCGGGCTTCCTGTTTCGCAGCGGCCAGCACAAATTCGGGCACCGCGATGTGGTGCGCTCTGGCCCATGCGACTTTCTGCGTGTTGGTGAAGCAGCAGCACTTTTTCCAGCACTGTGCGGCCGACTGGCAGCCGCAGGGACGATGCTGGCAGGGGTAGGCCTCAGACGAGTCCTTATCGGGCGATATCTGCGGGGGTGGCGCCATCGGAAGAGGCAGCAGCGTGGCGCAGAGACCCACCGCGACCGCCAGACGCAGAGGTCTGTGTGCAATGCCAAGTCTTTCTGTGCGATTCAGTTTCATCAACCCTGGACGGAAAACCGTCTGTAAGCTGTCAGGATGACGCTACTGGCTCGCTCTCCACGGGGTTTATGATAACCATCCCGGTTCGAAGGGCGACACACTACGGGATGGATCGACGGAGTTTCTCGTGCCTGAGACCATGTTCATGACGCTCGAGATCTGTGTTGATCGGATCGAGTCTGCCAGGGCGGCAATCGCCGGCGGTGCTGGTCGACTGGAGGTCTGTGGCTCGCTGGCGGAGGGAGGAATCACGCCGGGCTATGGACTGATTTCGGGTTGCCTTGCGCTGGGGAGCGTGGAAGTCGTGATGATGGTCCGCCCGCATGGTGGAGGATTCTGCTGCAGTGCCGATGACCTTGATGCCATGCTGCGCGACATTGGTCTGGCGAAGCAGCTTGGTGTCCGCGGTGTGGTGCTGGGTGCTCTGCGGGCCGACGGACGCATCGATATCGACCATTGCCGCCGCCTGATTGACGCGGCTCGCCCGCTGACGGTCACGTTTCATCGCGCATTCGATGTCACACCGGACCCGCTGGAAGCGCTGGAGACGCTGCTGGACCTGCAGGTGGACCGGCTGCTGACGTCGGGGCAGTCGCCGAGCGCCAGCGGTGGCGCCGAGGTGATTCGTCGGCTGGTGCAGCGCGCCGGGGGAGCACTTTCCGTCATGGCGGGTGGCGGGATCCGCGCGGAGGGGCTGGCAGATCTGATCCGGCACACGGGAGTCCGGGAGATTCACGCGAGTGCCAGTGAAGTGACAGCGGGCGAGTTCTGCCAGGCAGGCGGGCTGGTCAGTTCGGCACGGATCACGCGTCGAGAAACCGTGCGGGCACTGGCGGGGGTTCTGGCGGAATTCCGCGGGCACGACGGCGTGACATGAGCAGCGGCCCCGCGTTATCGTTTGACGTATTTTCGGACCGCATCTTCGTCGATCTCAATACCCAGACCAGGCCCCGTGGGAACCTCGAAATAGCCGTCGCGGAGTTCAAGTTTTTTTGTCACGATTTCGTCGCGGAAGGGATTTTCGTAGACGTCAAATTCCAGCATCGGCTGTTCGCCGCCGGCGTAGTTCGGAAAGTGTCCGGGCAGCAGAGCATTCAGGTGGAGAGTGGCGGCGATGGCGATGGCTCCGGCCCAGCAGTGGGGCATCGACTGAATGCTGAAGAGACGCGCCATTTCCGAGATGAACAGAACCTCGGCGAACCCGCCGCACAGCGACACATCGGCCTGAATGATGTCGAAGGATCGCCGCACGATGTGTTCGCGCGCCGTGCCCCGGGAATCCAGGACTTCGCCGCCGGCCACGCAGATGTCGAGCGACTGTGTCAGCACATCGTAGCCGGCGTAGTTGGGGGCCTGCGGCAGCGGCTCTTCAAAGCAGTAGAAATCCAGGCGTTCGAGTTCCTTGCCGAACTTGACCGCCTGCGGCAGAGTGAATCCGCCGTTGCCGTCGGTCAGCAGCCGGACATCGGGGCCCACGGCTTCCCGAATTTTTTCCATCACTGCCAGGTCCCGTCGATGGCCGTATCGTCCGGTGCGGATTTTCATGGCGCGGAAGCCCTGCCGGGCCAGTTCCGCCGCTTCGGCCGGATGCTGGTCCTCGGGCCGGATACCCTCGGTGTAGTTCATTGCTGCCGCGTACCCGAGAACCCTGTCGCGCTGTCGGCCGCCGTACAGATCAGAGACCGACAGCCCCAGAGCCTTGCCTCGCAGGTCATGCAGCGCCATGTCACAGCCCGCGACCGCCCGGCCATCCCCGAAATTCGCGCCCCACATCGCCTCCCACAGGCTGCGATGATTCAGAGGATTTCGGCCCAGCAAAACCCGGCGAAGGTGTTCTTCGATGATCCCGTGCGTACCCCCGACGTCGGCCGTTTCGCCCCAGCCCACCAGTCCGCTGTCGGTCGTGATCTTGACCAGCAGGGCATTCCTGACCTTCTGCATGGCACGCCAGTTGCCGATCTCCCGCTGCAGCTGATGCTCCAGCACGAACGTCTCGACCCCGGTAATCGTCAGTGATCCCGGCTTGCCTCGCTCCTCATCCGCACGCGCCTGATTTCGCAGAGCGGACCAGCCCGCTGCCACACCGCACGATCCGGCCAGCCCGGCCGCCAGCCAGTCTCGTCTTGACGAATTTTCGGATCTCACCTTGTCACTCCCGAATGACAGCTCTGAAAGATGGTAACCGTTCACGGGCAAAGAGCTGCTATGTGTGAATGATGATTTTACCAAAAGCGCATACCGGTAGCGCGACCGAAATGTCGGTTTTAAAAAAATGGATCGGGGAAAGGAAGCGGTGAAGACGGGTGGCTCATCTCTGA
>SYLK01000001.1 GCA_005809115.1 Planctomyces sp.
GGCAGCCAGAAGATGCCAAAACGGCGCGTGTCCGGCAGGACGTCGCCCGCTCGGATCTGCAGGACGTATTCCGGTGACAGGGCGACGCCCGAAATCTGCAGCGTGCGCAGCCGCCCGTTCAGAATCACCTGCACGGCATCACCCGGCTCCAGCGCGTGCTCAGCCGCAAACGATTCCCCCACCAGCACTTCCAGCTCGTGCCGCACCGCCGGCATCCGGCCACGGCGCAGGTACACGCGATTCAGCTCCGACGGACCATCGTCCGGAATAGACACCAGACGAGCCACCGCCGGCTCCAGCAGGCCCTCAACGATCAGAGTGACTTCGCGAACGATTCTGGCGTCGACCTGCGCCACGCCGTCAATCTCGCGGATCTGCCCGGCGATGTCGTTCGGCGCGCGGCGAATCTCGGCGAACAGCCGCGCCAGTCCGAAACGTGTGTAGTAGACGTCGCGAGTCAGCGACAACGACGCCAGCGTGCTCAGCGACATCACACTGATGGCGACACCGGAAGCAATCACCAGGCTGACGGCCAGACCCTGTGCCCGCAGACTCCACAGGTCACGCCAGAGTTTCCGCTGAATTGCCCGCATGCCCTGACACCGTCTGATGTTTTCCGATGATTGATGCGGCCATCGTACGAACCGGACGGTGGCCTGAACACCCCTCGCCGTTCGTTTCTGCTCTCCGCTGCCGGCTGGGCACTGCATTCCGCCGCACAGGACCAGATCAGAGGTGGTCCGGTGCCTGCTTCGTACTTTCGCGGTGAGCCGCTGCGAATTGGAAACGGGTTCCAGTTCCTCATGGACGACTATCTGGTCGAAGATCGCTGGATGCTGAAGCGGACCCTGGGGAAGGTCATCAAGCACCAGCGGAATCCCGTCGTGGTCCAGGACAAGCCCTGGGAGGAGGCGATCGGGGCGTATCCGAGCGTCCTGCATGATCCGCATACAGGCAAGTTTCGTATGTGTTCACCATTCAATCTGATGTGGCGCCAGCTTCTGCAGATTCCGGTGCTCGGCCGATATGCGTCCGTCAGACAGACTGATCACGCGATCCGCCATCGCGGAAATCTCGGCATTGTGAGTAATCACGGCTGTGGTCGTCCCCAGCTCCCGATTGATCCGCTCGATGACTTCCAGCACCACGACACCCGTGGTGACGTCCAGTGCGCCCGTCGGCTCATCACACAGCAGAACCTCTGGTCGCTTTGCCACGGCCCTTGCGATCGCCACCCGCTGCTGTTCGCCCCCGGATAACTGGGACGGAAAATGATTCCGCCGCTGGCTCAGCCCCACCAGATCCAGCGCGGCCGCCGGGTCCATCGGATGGTCGCTGATCTCCGTCACCAGGGCAACATTTTCGAGCGCCGTCAGACTCGGGATCAGATTGTAGAACTGAAACACGAAACCCACGTTTCGACGCCGAAACTGCGTCAACTGCTGTTCGGTCATCGTCGTCAGGTCCTGGCCGCGAAATGTGACACGACCGCTCGTGGGTACGTCCAGGGCCCCCAGGATATTGAGTAACGTGGATTTTCCACTGCCAGATGGCCCCAGCAGAACGACAAATTCCCCTTCGAACAACTGCAGACTCGTCCCGCGAAGTGCCATCACTTCCACCTCACCCATGCGATAGACACGAGTGATCTCGGTCGCCTCAAAGACCACCTTCGGCCGTGATGCTGGCTCAGGTGGAGTGACACGAGTCGGGAGCGATGACTGTGACATGATAATCCGTTTACCGCCCAGGGGATTCGGCAGCTGTTCGCGACGGGGCTGGCGGGGAGCGCCCGTCTCAGTTCTGTGCAGGCCGCCTGATGTTACGCGTCGGGCGGCCCACCCGGAAAGTCACGCCGGTGTCTGCCGAAATCAGAATTCTGTCAGCAGAAATGGCCGTTGCCCTGCAGACGTGTTTCTGGTATGAATCCCGACCTCGAAGCGGAAGCAGTGGCATCAGCCGGCCTGAACGGCCCCGGGTGTCGGACTGCTCCGGCAGAACACTCTCTCTTCGCTGTCGTCGGCACGATCCTCCCGGGTGCGGACAGCCTGTCGATCAAGTGCCAGATTCAGCCGGCAGGATGCCGGATGCTGAGGCCACGGAGCGGTCAGTGAGCACCAAAAAACGACACAATCTGCGCGTGCTGTTCGTCGATGACGAACGGTCGATCGCTGAACTGATGCGCGCCGAATTGCCCCGGATGGGACATTCAGCAACCGTCGTGGAGTCGGCCCGATCAGCCGTCGAAGCGATCAATCAGAATTCGTTTGACGCCGCCATTATCGACCTGAAGATGCCCGGAGGCAGCGGCTGGGACGTCATCGACCACCTCCGTGTGGTATCGCCGGACACGGATTACGTGATCAGCACCGGACATGGCAGCATGGATGACGCCATTCGCGGAATCCGCATTGGCGCCTATGACTTCCTGCCGAAACCGGTCTCACTGTTCGAAATTGCCAGCGTGCTGGACCGCATTGGTGACAAGAAAGCGCTGAAGAACAAAGCGCTGGCGCTGGAGTCCCGACTGGAACGCGTCGAAGGTCGCTCCGATCTGATCGGAACTTCAGCGGTCATGCGGCGAGTTCAAAAGCTGATCGAGAAGATCGCACCCACGGACTCGGCCGTCCTGATCCTCGGTGAGACCGGTACGGGCAAGGAA
>SYLK01000014.1 GCA_005809115.1 Planctomyces sp.
GACAATTTCCGGAGCAAAGGCACACAGGCTGTCGTGCGGTCCTTCCTGGGCAATCCGGACACCTGGCTCCGGATGAAATCTCAGTCCATCGCCTGAAACAAGGCTGACGATCCCATGCCCCCGATCGAAGAGATACATCCGGCAGCCACCGTCATCCAGAAAGACGATCCGCGGAGCGGCGTAGTTGTGCCCTTCGGTCTGCACACGGACTCCCGGATCGATGGTCCACGCGAGCCCGTCCGAGGATGTTGCACTACGGATCGAATTGGTCACGGCCTGCGATCCGGCGCAGCACTCAAAATACATTCGCAAAGTGCGTCCGTCACTCGCTGGAACGACTTCCGAGGAGACCACGCGGAAGTCGCCAGCCCCGCCCTGTTGTGGAGATACCCGAACCCCCGGTTCCGGTTTCCAGAACACGCCGTCTTCTGAATACGCACTCAGAATTCGGGTCGAGGCGTTGTCATAGTCGTTCGCGCCGGCGGGGAAGCCCGGACGCGGGAGCATCTGCGAGTAGTACATCCGGTAGCCACCACCCGGCAGCGCTATCGCTCGCGGTGCTACCGCTCCGCACAGTCCCGTGCGGCGAGCCTCATGAGGCCACTCCGCCTCGGGAACTGGACTTGTGTCCGAATCGGGCGGTGCGTCGATCGCCACCGCCGCAGCCTTCGACCACAGGATTCCCGGGTCCGAGTCGACGGTCTGCACCAGCGGAGAGGCTGACAGACACTGCGACAGATCGATCATTCGAGAATGCCCTGTGAGATCTCAAAAAAATCCAGCGCGGTCCGCCCCGGAACACCTGCGTTCGCACCCGGAAGTCTCGAGGACTGCGCCGAAAACGCGCTGCGTGTGTGTCGGGATTCCCGCAACGTCTCGACCTGGTGGCTCCCGGGAATCTGGTGGCTGCCGGCATTCAGTCGTGTCAGGGGAGCATCAAAGAAGCTCCGCCGGCACGGCCTGAGAGACTTCCAGTACCTCCGGCTCACCCAGCACTCCCTGAACTCCATAATGCAGCGACAGCGTTCTTTCCTTCAGCAGGCCCTTGAAGATGTACAGGTCATACCGTTCTTCGCCCAGTGCACGTTTGACGGTTTTCGAGCGATCCGGCGCTCGGCCCTTCAGGACGGCATCCACGGTGGCTTTTGTCACGTGGTAGTTGCCCTTTTCTGCATTCTCTGCCTTTTCCATCTCGGCCATCAGCCCGTTCAGCGCGCCGGTAAACGCAAGGTGCGCCGTCCCCTCAATCCCGACGACAATTGCCAGGATGCCGATCCCACCCCAGACGATCGCCCGTTCTACCGGCGATCTCTTCGGTCTGGCCGCGGGCTCAGAAGACGCGGCACGGTCCGGCTCCGCGCCATGGGGTGGTGAGTTCTGACTGGCCATAGAGACCTTTACCGTTCCAGCAAGAAGAGCCTGAAATTCGCTGAGCAGTCCAGCGAGTAACCCCGTCCGAAGGATTTCGGCCAGTTGACGCGGGCGCGAGCACCTCAGAGTATCCCCACGTGCAGCCCGGTTTTCAAGCCTCAGACACCAGCGAGGCAGTGAGCCTGCGGGTCAGTGGATCAGATTCAGTCCCCGTACTGCGAGGTAACGCGAATTCCATTGCGGATTCGACGCGTCGGTGCGGCAAGGCGAATCACTTCCTGTGCCAGCTGCTTCTCGTGCCAGGTCTGGACCGAGCCGCTGAGCAGCACAAGTTGTTCGTCGACCTCGACATGCACGTCATCCAGCAGCTGCCGGCGGACAGTCCGGAGGAGCGAATCACACACTGCAGGCACGCCATGCGGTGTATCGAGCCGCAGGTCGTGGTCAGCAGACAGCAGTCGAGCGTATTCCGGCGTGATGGCCATGGCTGGGTCAACCCGAAAGGATTTGGCGGAGTTTCGCGGGTACCTCGGCACTCCAGTGAGGCAACGGTGAGGCGATGTGGAAAATATCTGGAGTACCGGCCGTCTGGTTGCATCCCGTGGTCCGCCTGGGCGTGGATTTACCGCAGGTGACCGTAATCTGGACCGACAGCAGCGGTCGTATCGATTATTCATCGCCCGGCTGATCGGTGGCTGCCGTCATCCGGCGACAGGTGTCCGCTGCGTCATCGACGTGGCTGACAGCCCCGAAACCAAGGATCGCCGACGAGATTTCAGGCTGTGACAGCACAAACGCCAGTGCCTGCTGACCGACCGCAGTGGCCGAACCCAGACGCTGCTGCAATTTCGCCACCCGCTCCAGGTCCCGCTGATACAGTGGCAGCGGAAAAAACGGCGTCCGCAAAGTATGGGCCGATGGGGCAGATCCCAGCAGTGCACCGGCCGCGAAAACCCGGATCGCAAAGATCCCCATCGCGAGTTCATACGCTGTCTGCAGAAACCCACCATAGTCCGGATCGCACATCTCCGCTGGCGTTTCCCGCAGCGCACTCGGATTCAGTAAGTGAAACGGCGCCTGGATCGTGGCGAACCTGCCCGATCGCATCACCATCCGCAGTGCATCCGCATCCCCAATCCCCGTGAGACCGAAATGATCGACCCACCCGGCATCTCGAGCATCCTGCATCCCGGCCAGCAGCCCACGGTCCCCCAGGACGTCGTCCGGAGTTACTGACGTGGGCTGGTCATTGCGATTCCAGGTAATCGAGTTATGAATCTGCAGCAGTGTGACTCGCGGCAGTCGCAGCCTGCTCAGACTCTCCCGGACCGACTGCATCACGAGTGGCCGCAGGTCAGTTTCGCCCGTCAGATTCACACGCACCTTTGTCGCCACATGGAGCGGTTGAGCAGCTCGCTGTTCAGCCAGAACCGCGCCCAGGCAGGATTCTGACCGGCCGTTGCCATAGCCTGGAGCAGTGTCAAACCAGTTCACACCCGCTTCCACGGCGCGAGTCAGCACGGCCCGCTGCCGGTCGATTTCGTCTCCGGTCAACAGGTTCGAAACAGGTCCCGCACCGAAAGAGATGGCCGACACAGACAGCCCGGTCAATCCCAGCGGACGATACTGCATTCCCGACACTCCGCGTTCATCTCCGGCCTTCAGTCCTGTAACCCGCTGGCATCAGTGCGTGGCGCAAACAGAATGATGACCATGCCCGCGGCATAGATCATCCCCGTCCACCAGCCGATCCGCGCATAGTCGCCGCCAAACCACTGCACAATCAGCCCGGTGCCCAGCACCACAACCGCCGCCACTGTGCGACCCGTGTTGAATGCAATACCCGTCCCCGATGCACGCACCCGCGTCGGAAACAACTCCGGCAGGTACAGCGGCAGCCAGCCGAAATAAATTGTGCCCACCAGGCCGAATCCAAATGACGCCCACAAAAACCAGGGATGCCCCGGATTCAGCCAGCCGAAAATCCAGCTGCTGGCGCTCAATGTCAGCAGACTGACCAGAAAATATGTGACTCTGCGCCCCAGCAGGGTCGCCAGTAGTCCGCCCAGAAGACTGCCAATCACCGCTCCGCCGGAGCGGGACATCATCGTGCGAGCCTTGGATTTCGGGTCCGCAGCAGAACGCTGCTTCCTGACTTCCGGTGCATCGCCGCCTTCCCGTGGATCGGTCCGAAGGCTCACAGCCTGTGCTGACTGCTGCTTCCCCTGGAACTGATCACTCCACGGGACAATCCACTGGGCGTTGGCCGCCGTTCCAATCACCGGCACTGCGCCCAGCAGGATGCCCATCATCGTGCGTGATCGCAACGGAGGTCGAAACAGCTCTCGCAGCGGATGCTCCGACTGCGCTGCTCCACTGCAGCGCGCGTTCCGCCAGCGAACTGACTCCGGCACGGCGAAAAGACACCACAGGCCAACCAGGGACGGCGCTGCACCCGCCACAAATGTCCAGCGCCAGTGGTCGGGAGTGACCGCGATCATCAGCCCCAGCAAGCCCATGGCAACCTGGCCAACGTTTGCCGCCGTTCCCAGCACACCGGCAAGAAACGGACGCGACACGCCCGGCCAGGCTTCGGCAACCAGCGCCACTGTGTTGGGCCACGCGCCACCGATACCCAGGCACGCCAGAAACCGCCACACCAGCAGCTCACCGGGCGTGTCCGCGAAATAACACATCCCGGTAAACAGCGAATAAAACAGGATGCTCATGGCCAATGATCGCGTTCGCCCCTGACGATCTCCCAGAACCCCAAAGATCCACCCGCCCAGGGCCGCACCCAGCAGAAATGCCGCCTGATACCAGGCAAACCATTCGGCGATTGACCGTTCGCTGAACGGGTCGCGGCCGCGTGATCCCCCATCCATCAGGCTCAGCATTGCGGGTCGATGAATCAGCACGAACAACGCAATCTGCAGTCCGGCAAACATCCAGCCCAGAAAAGCGGCAACAAGTACCGTTACCTTCTGCAGCGACGTCAGTTCCGGTGCCAGAACTTCACGGGAAGAATTGGGACTCATGCAGGCAGGCCTGATCCGGGCTGAATGTGAAAGGCCGCCGTCTTTCAATGACACCCGGCGCCGCCGCTTTTGGCCAGTATATCAAATCTGCCGCCCAGCGCGCCGCAACGAGAAACTTTTCCGGCCCCTCCCCCCTCCGGTGCATCCACTGATTCCCGTCGGAGCTGGAAAGTGCGGAACGACTGGACCCTGACATGATCCTTCGCCCTGGCCCCGTCCTATGTCCTATGGGCTCGCATGGCCTCCATCGGCGATGATCGGTCGAGCGTGCCGTTCAATCGGCAGCAACACGCGAATGCAGGAGCGACGGAATCCCGCGTACCCGAATCCAATCGTCAGCACACAGTATATGGCAATGGTGACAGGACTGGCGCCATGATCCAGCAGTCTTGTTGTATCGAGATAGCGGTCACCCGAAACCCAGGCAGTCGCGATGTAGACTCCATTGGCAAGCATGCAGAAGTACGAAATGAACCACACCCCGCCCCGGCGAGTCACCAGGGCGAATCCGAGCGGCACCACGACGCCCAGAAGTGGACCGCACCAGAGCGTTACAAGGGGATTCGGGTCGGGGTCGAAGATGCTGTACGGAAGGTGCCACGGAAGCAGCTCAGCGGTCCGGAGTGTGCCGCCGCAACACCAGCCAGCAACGACGTGCCCCAATTCGTGCGTGAACGTCATGACCGTCCACGACGCGAACAGAAGGAGTACGAAGCGCAAAACGCGGCTGGCCAATCTGTCATCTTCCCGATACTGTGAGTGAATCGTATGGTTGAACGCTTACCACAACACGCAGCTTCACCACGATTTCGATGTCCTCTGATTTCGAGTGGATGCCGTCTGCCGCGATCCAGAACTCCTTCAACGCACGCCGAATTTGCCGAACTGATGTTCTGGCCGGTCCTGAATCATTTTAGACGATCAGCGAACGCAATCAATCCACGGCGGCAACAGGATGCAGCCCGGTTATTATTCAGTATAAACAAGGGCTAAGGAAGCGAATCCCGTTCCCTGGTTGGTTGCGAAACTTTTGAGTCAACTGACGTTTCAGACTCCACGGCGCGCCCAATTTCATCGGGTCTTGCAGCAGGTGGGTCTGCATAACCATCATCATCATTCCCTCTCCTTCCCCTTCGCCGAGGTGTCGGCATTGCATCCGGACCAAACGGCGCAGTCTCATCCCGATCTCCGAGGGAATCAAATACATTCGGGTGCAAAGTGATAGGCCCCTTCCTATTGAAGTCCCCTGGAAACTCTGTTTGCGGTCCCAAGTAAACCTGCCACTCAGCCGGGAAAGCGAGTCCCGTCGCCTCGTTTTCCAGGAGCTGCACCTGCATTTGGACGAGCTGGTCTCGTGCTTCCCTCCGTTTTTGCACATGAGCCTTCAGCTGCTCCAACTGTTTTTCCAGTTGCGTCAGTTTCTCCACACGCCGCGACAAGTCGGCGTCAAATTCCTCGCGGAGTCCCTCGGCCACCAGGCTGCGGGCATCCGCTCTTTCCTTTTCGGTGGAATCCGGCGACCGCAATTTCTGTGCCGCGAGCTGAATTTGTCTCAACCGCTGTCGCGGGTCATCAAGTGTGTCTTCGAAAATCGCCGCGTCCGCCACTTCGGGTTTCGAACTCGGCGGTAAGTCGTCGCCAATACCTTCAGTTCTGATAGGGGGCTTAGTGTGGCCGTTCCGTGAAGAACGGAAAAAACTATCGTCTGACGTCTTGCGATCCTGAGACTGTGAAAAACGCAGTGCCGAAAGTGCCAGGCAAACTCCGATCGCTGCCTTCGTCCATTTGTGCATAACTTCCTCGCTTTCCCAAAAAGATAAGACACAATTCCACGGTATTCCAGGTTCCGTGAGGGTTAGTGTTCGCGCCTGTCGAGTGAATAAGACCTGCGGGCGTCTTTTAATCACTCCACATGTCTGACGCTCACACTACTCCTGACCAGAACCATTTACCCCGGACCGTGGCTGTAGCGATGTCC
>SYLK01000209.1 GCA_005809115.1 Planctomyces sp.
AAATACAGTGTTTCTGAAACGAGTTGGGGAAGTTGGGTTAGTCTCACGTCTCTGTTCTCCAGGTGGAATACCCGCTCCACGATTCCGCGAACCGGATTTCAGTCACACATCACAATTCCAGAACTCTTCGGCCGTCAGGACTCAGTCGGCAAATGTCGCGTTCGGTTCCCGCTCCATCACCATCGGTGCGTCTGCATGGATGAATCGACGGGCAACGCTGAAACCCGCGAACCACAGCAGATCGGGCGTGGCGTTCTGCATCGGGACCTGCACGTGGACGCTGGCAATCTGGCCCACATGCTCAGCCCGCTGAATGTCCACCTGACAGTGGCGGCTGAGATGCGTGCCCAGCATTCCGCAGACTGCCTGCCGCACATCATCCGATGAAGCACCCGAGATGCACAACAGCCTGGCGCCGTGTCGAGCAGCATCCGTCGCGCGAGTGCGGGCCGATGACAGGAGTGAGAATTCCACAACCGCGAAAACCAGCGTCAGAAAAATCGGCAGAACCAGTACCAGTTCCATCGAAAGAACTGCACCTCGGCGACGCGCACGTCCGGCACAGCTTCCGTTCATCGTCCGCCCCAGTTCTGCGTCGAGGTCCCTGTCGCGCCGCTACGCTGCGGCACCGTCCCTTCGTCTGATCGGCTGAACCTGCAGGAAGAAACGAAAAATTCCCGGACTGACGTCATTACCATTGATTTCGGAACACGGCCAGCACACACCACGTGGCCAGAGCCACCGGAACCGCGAATGCCATGACCCGCCGCCGCGATCGCGCGTCGCCGTTCTGACGCACAGCTTCCTTCACCGCCGCCCGGTCCGCATAACGCTGCCTCGTCCGCTGCCAGCCCCGGGACAGCAGGCTCGCCAGCAGCAGCACGAATGTCCCCACAGCCACGAACACCAGACTGACAAACAGAACTTTCAGAGTCAGGCTGGCACCCAGCCAGACGCTCAAACCTCCCATCAGCTTCAGGTCACCACCACCAGCCGATCCGATCATCCACAGCACAAACAGGATCCCGAATCCTGCCGCAAATCCGGCCAGTCCGGCCCAGAAGCCGCCCCATCCGTGAAATCCAATCTGCCAGCCGAACCCCGCGAGGCACATCGGAACCGTCAGTAAGTTGGGTATTCGCCGCGATCTCAGGTCCGAGAAGGCTGCGACGAACGTATACAACAGAATTGCTGCGACGAAGATCGCCTGCGCCGGGTTGAGGTCAGACATGGGGCAAACTCGATTGCGGGTGGGTAACAGTCCGGATCGTAAGTCCGGATCGTAAGTCCGGCAGACATCCAGCGCGAGCAGTTCATCGTCACTGCAGTCCACCATCCGACAGTCGGACCGTCAGGTGCAGTCGCAGGACTCTGAATTCCCTCAATTGTTGTTCCGCTGCCGCACTCCAGCGTTGCGTTTTCCGACAATCTGAAGCCGGGTCAGGCGACAAATTGACCGGAAACGGAAAAAACGGAAGAACCCGCACAGTCCGATTGTGATGTCAGGACTGTTTGCCCTGCATCAGCGAGACGCTCAGACAGACCGCTGCAGCGAGGCTCATGCCGAGGCACCAGCCGCTGAGAGGAATGTTGGCCAGCCTCCCGGCCAGTCCAGCAACCGCGACCAGAAACAACAGGCGATTCAGGAACTCACGCCGCTCACCGCGACGCCAGGACACGACCAGCGGCAATGCTGCTGCGGAACACAGGACTGCCCAGACGGCGCCGAATCCCTGCTTCACGGCCCGAGCAGCTCTGACGTCAAACGACAGCGCCGAGTTGCCTCCGGTCCGGAGAAAGTCGTGCCGTTCTCCATCCGCAGGGATGTCGAACTGCAGGGACAGCAGGCCGGCAGAAGGAGCTGACGGGATTTCGCCGAAACCACGGAGCTGATCACCCGTCGGCCCCGCAGTGGCCGGATCGAACGATTCGGCTCCTGCGCTCGGTGCGGACGGGGTCTGGCTGAGGTCCGGCGGACCGCGGCGGCCACGCCGATCCTTCGCGTCAGAGTCCCCTTCTGTGCGAACCTGCTGCGCTTCGTCCGCCGCCTGCGGGCGCTGTTCGGCAGGGGATTGCTCACCCTTTTTCATGGCAGAGTCGCGTCGCTGGATCAGCTGAGAGCGCGCGCCGCTTTTTTCAGCTGCGGCAGCCTCTTCGGAAGTTGCGGCCTGCTTGCCCTGCGCCGCGTCCGGCGATCTGACGTCGATTCTGTTGCTCCTGATCGGAGGCTCCTTCGGTTTCGCGGGAGGGAGCTGGAACCGAAATTCCCCGAGGTTCGCTGAGCCGGGAGCCACTCCGTCCGCTGGAGTCAGCGGTCCGAAAGTTTCCGCCTGGATGCCGTTTCCAGCAATAAAACCCAGCTCACTCCGGTTGCTGAAGGAATTCTGATTCAGATCCTGTTCGTACAGAAAGAGATTCCGGACTCCCTGCGGCGGAGCCATCACGCCGCCCGCGGCACCCTGAACCGACTCAAACTCTGAACTGGCGGCCACTTCGTTCAGGCGGCTGAGGATCTGGCTGCGTTCCAGTTTTGCGCTCGCCGTGTTGCCGGTGAACGAATCGAGTGCCCCCTGCTGCGTCTGAAGAGCCGAATACAGTCGCTGACGGGCAAACTGGCCTTTGGCGGAATTCAGAGAATTGAGCAGTCCGCTGGTGAGTTCCACCTGAGACAGCAGGTAGGCATCCTGCAGATCCTGCTCGGCCGCAGGAATCACATTGGTTGCTGCCGGATCGTCTACAGGTCGGACTTTCCAGGACTCGGGCACGAAGACGCTCCAGCGATTTCGCGAAATCGTCACTCCG
>SYLK01000210.1 GCA_005809115.1 Planctomyces sp.
GACATCCAAAACCGCGCATACTTCCGAATGTCACACGCGACGGACGTTTTCAGCGCAAATGGTGCCTCACCGTTTCGCAGGCGATGGCAGTTGCTCCCTCCCGTCAGTGCTTCTCTGGTGAGGGCGGCGGCGATCCGGCCGGTCGCCCGCGCAGAAGCTGGAAATGCTGCAGCCGTCCAACATGCCACATGTAATCGGGCCCGTAGCCGGCCGTCCGTGGCCACGGATTCTCCACGGCCAGTCTCAGCGCACTGATGCCATCGTCCGTGCGACCCTGCACCACATGATGCATCCCGATGTACAGGTGGGAATAGAACAGGCGGGGCTGTCGCTGCGATTCGGGGAGTTCCGGTTTCACGGCCAGAAGCACAGCGGCAGGGGTCAGCGTGCCGTCGAACAGCCGATAGACGTGTGGAAACGGCGGACGATCGTCCTTCTCGTAGCGGAGCAGTTCCGCCCGCGCCCGGTCCGCCCCGAATGCCCGATAGTGCGACAGGTAGCGCCAGATTCCGTTCTCCCGGTCAACGTCGTCGAACGAGTGATACTTGTCGAACTGCGCCGCTGCGGCGGTGTGATCTTCCGCAAAAAACAGCGCAATCCCCAGCCTCCAGTGAGACCTGTCGGACTCCGGATCCAGCGCCACCATCTGCCGGTAGTCACGGACAGCCTCGGCATAACGGGCCAGAAACATCCGCAGATCCCCTCTGCGAGAATAGTCTTTCAGGGCATCCGGAGCTTCATCGCGAATCGGTGGTACCGCCGCCAGCTGCTGCTCCAGTTCGCGAGTGATCTGCTCCTGGATCTCCGTGATGGTCGTCACACCCCGCGGCGCCTGCGCGAGCTCCTGGCTGTATCCTGCCGACAGACGAATGCCCCAGCAGAATAAGATGACGCAGAGTCTCAGCATGACATTGGTCTCCGGTTCCGACGATGAGAGATCGTGGAGTCTACCGCAGGACGGGCCCGGCTGCGACCACACGCCCGCCCAGCTTTCCGGGGCCGGGACCAAGTTCGATGCGATAGTCGGCCCGCCGCAGCAGCCGTTCATCGTGATCAATCAGACAGACGGAATTCCCGGTCTGGATCAGATGACTGAGGCAGTCGGCCAGCCGATCAATGTCCAGCAGGTGCAGGCCGGTGGATGGCTCGTCCAGTATGAACAGAGTCCGCTGCCCCGCCGTCGGCTCGCTCCGCGTTCGGCGGGCTGGCGTGCGATCGCTGCCGGATGACGGCAGCCCGGCCAGCAGTGCAGCGATTCTCATCCGCTGCATTTCGCCACCGGACATCGTGGCGAAGGATTGCCCCAGTCGCAGATATCCCAGACCCGCCAGTCGCATAGCGTTCAGTCGCTGCTGGATGCGATGCTGGCCGGCAAAGAAGGCAAACGCTTCGTCAGCCGTCATCGTCAGGATCTCGTGGACCGACCGGTCCCGGTAGCGGATCTCGGTAACATCCGTGCGATATCGCTGTCCGCCGCATTCGTCGCAGGTGGTTTCAATGTCGGCCAGAAAATGCATCGCGATGGTGACCAGTCCCAGACCTTCGCATTTCGGGCAACGGCCGCCTCGGGAACTGTTGAAGCTGAAGGTCGCTGGTCCGCAGTTGCGCTTTCGTGCCTCATGGGTTTCTGCCAGCAGGCGGCGGATGTCATCGAAGCAGCCCATCCAGGTGACCGGAACACTGCGGCGTGAGCGCGGCACCGTGGTCTGGTCCAGCAGCATCACCTGATCAATCTGCTCCCCGCCCGCAATGGCTTCCAGCGAGCCTTCCGGATCCGTCTCACAGATCTGTCCGGTCAGACGACACAGCGCCGGATACACGGTCTGAGTCATCAGTGAACTCTTGCCGCTGCCCGAGACACCGACGATCGCGCAGATCACTCCCAGCGGAATCTCGACGTCAATCCCGCTGATGTTATGGCATCGGGCACCCTGCACCCGCAGCCAGTGTTCCGCGAGCGAAGCAGCCGCGCCACTGGGCCGCCCCGCGGCGACTTCCGCGGCGTCCCGCAATGCCACACCAGTGGCGGATTCGACCCGTCGGAGCAGTTCCGCCGGTTCGCCCTGAAACACAACCTGACCACCCTGGCCACCGGCTCCCGGACCGATTTCGACGACCTCGTCCGCGGACAGGATGAACTGCGGGTCATGCTCCACGACGACGACCGTATTCCCGGCATCCCGCAGTTTCAGCGCGGCACGAATCACGTGCTGCGTCTCGGTCGCATGCAGCCCCCGAGTCGGCTCGTCCAGGACGTACAACGCGTGGATCAGGCCCGATCCGAGTGCCGTGGTCAGCAGAACCCGCTGCAGTTCTCCACTCGAAAGCGTCCTGAGGGGGCGACTGAGTGCCAGATATCCCAGGCCACAGTCCAGCAGAAAGCTCAGCCGCGACTGCAGTCGCTCTGTCAGCGACTGCGTGGCCCGCGCCATCTCCGGCGACAGATGGCCCGCCACGCCGTCGATCCATGCCGCAAGGTCGCCCAGTTCAAGGCTGATGACGTCGATGAACCGCAGCCCGGCCAGGCGAAAAACGGCGGCATCCGGATTCAGACGCGTCCCGCGACAAACCTCACACCGCACCCGCATCGTCTGGCC
>SYLK01000211.1 GCA_005809115.1 Planctomyces sp.
GATGCAGCAGTGCGTGAGTGAATTCGTGCCGCAGATCCGTCATCAGCTGGGCGTTCTGAACAGCATAGATCTGGCAGGTTCCCTCATTCATGAAAAAGATCGCCTTGCGCTGACGAGCTTCCGGGATCCGCGGAGCCAGATAACGCAGATACCCCTCCCGACTCTGAAACAACATGATCTGAATGGGGTCTCGCGATGGACGCAGTGGCAGGAGCCTGCTCAGTTCCTCCTGAACGTCCTGCAGCTGCCCCCACAACAGAGGCAGGTTGGGGTTGAATTCAGCATAGACCTCCACTGCGCCCCGCTGATCCTGCACGACCCACCGACCGGAATCAGCCGTGAGGGGCGTCAACAGCAGCGGCAGGAGCAGCCCTGTGAGCGACACTCCGAAGATTTCGAACAGAGAGATGTTCATTAAGAACCCCTGACAAAACCTGCGTGAGCCGCGACGTTTGGGGTGACGTTTCAGGCAAAGAGCGAGGAGAAGGCGGGACATCTCGTCGCCGACGAGCGACACGGCCGAATCCGAGTCCCACCCAGGTCCGGACTGGACGCCCCGTGGGTCGCATGGTCCTGCTGTGGAATCTGTGACCGCGGTCCGGGCACCGCCATCCGGCGCAGCCGGGGCACTGTCATCCGGGGCAGGCGTGATGCTCGTGGATTTGGCCAGCCGGGTCAATCTGAGTTTCTGCAGGCCCGCCCCGGCACCCCGGAGCCGTGGCGGCACCTCCCGCCTTCAGCAGAGCCCCCCCTTAGAAAACTGAGGAGTTTTCGGATCAGCCGGCGTTCCAACCCATTCCGATGTGGGGGAATTCCCAGCAGAAATCCATTCCGTGGCCATTCACACTTGCCATCCGCTGGCCATTGTCTAAGATCCCCCCCAGGAACATGTCTGAACACTGGGAGGGCGTGGTTCCTGCCGGGCTGCCTTGTCGCCGGAGCAGTGATCGGTCGGTCAGCACCGCAGGAACCGTGCCCTCCCGGAACAATCCGTGATGCGGTGTTCAGCCAGATGTTCGGGAGAGATTAACGGGATGCGCCTGTCCGGAACGAATGCCACCTGGGTGTGAGGCATCGTTGTCCGGTCGCAGATCTCAGGGTCTCTGTTCTTCCTGTCTCAAATGTCACGTCGGAACGCCCGATCTGTTGCGGCACAGCTCGCATCAGGTCGAGCAAACTCTGTTCAACATCGGCCGGTGCAGTCACATCCCTGCGTTCGGCTCGATCAGCCCTGTCCAGGAAAAACTGTGTCAGACGACCTGAGCGGGGGAGCCTGTGCCGGCTTCGTCAGAGGTCGTTATGTTTCCGGGTCATGAAAAGGGAATTTCGTGCTCAACCTTCTTCACACCTGACAGGGAAGTCTCGTTCTCCGGGAGGAATTTCATGATTCAGCGAAAACGCAAACCGATCCGCCGTCTGGAAAAAAAAGCTCCGCCGCCAACCGAATTTGAGCAGCCCCGAAAACGACGACCGTTTACGGTCTTTCTTGTCGAGGATGATCAGGCCGTGCGGGCGTCTCTGGTCGAGGCCCTCGGCGAACAGAAGATTACGGTACGCGACTATATGACTGCGATGGAGTTCTACCGGGACTTCCGGGAACCTGTCCCCGGTGTGCTGGTGCTCGACATCCGCCTGCCCGGCATGAGCGGCACGGAGCTGCAGGAGAAGCTGCTGGAAGATGGCTTCGAGCTGCCCATCGTGATGATCTCGGGGCATGCCGATGTTCCCATGGCCGTGCGAGCCATGAAGAACGGTGCCTTCGACTTCCTGACCAAGCCGATCAAGGTTGACCATCTGGTGTCTGCCATTGCTCGCGCCTACAGCTTCTTCTACGACGTGGACACCGACGTCCTGGCCGAAGAACTGGAAGAGACCGAAGGCAGCATTAACCGACTGACCGGCCGCGAACGCGAAGTCCTGGACCATGTGGTCGAAGGACTGTCGAGTCGCGAGATTGCGGAAGAACTGGGTGTCAGCACGAAGACGGTCGAAGCTCACCGGGCTCGCATCAATGACAAGATGAGAGCCGATGATGTTTCCCATCTGATTCGGATGTGTTTTGCCTACAACGAAGAACACAGCGAGTGAGGCGAAGGAAACTACTGCGTCCCTCAGTCCGGCCGGACTGAGAGATTGCTCCGCGCCGAGATGCCTCCCTCGGATCAGAGATCAGGGAGGCTATTTTTGGCCACCGCCGTTTTGTCGGCACCGCTGATCCGTCGGCACCGCTGATCCGTCGGCACCGCCGTTATGTCGGCACCGCCGTTATGTCGGCACCGCCGTTATGTCGGCACTGCTAATCCGTCGGCACCTGCGGCGGGCTACACTGTGAACTGCGGCTGGCGACACGGTCAGCCGCGGCTGTTGAGCAGACCGGCCGCTTCCAGTGCGAAGTAGGTCAGAATGCCATCGGCTCCGGCACGGCGGAAAGCCTGCAGGCTCTCCAGCAGGGCGGCCTCCCGATTGAGCCAGCCGTTGCTGGCCGCTGCAGTAATCATGGCATACTCACCGCTGACCTGGTACGC